>ONHH01000014.1 GCA_900317575.1 uncultured Bacillota bacterium
AAGAAGAGGATATGATGTTTATATTGGAAAGTTATATCAAAAAGAAATTGACTTTGTGGCAATGAAAGGTAGCGAAAAAATATACATCCAAGTTTCTGATGATATTACTGGTGAAGATACCTTTAATAGAGAAGTTATGCCACTTCTACAAATAAAAGATGCCTATCCTAAAATAATAATTGCCAGAACAAAACATCCAGAATATCAATATGAAGGAATAAGAATAATAAATATATCAGATTGGTTATTAAACAATCTTTAATATGAGTTTGGAGGATTTTTTAATAAAAATTGCAATAACATACGATAAAGAGACAAATAGTGTGTTCCAACATTTTGGACGAACTGAATATTTTTATATATTTGACACTTACATGATAGTTCCTACCTTTTGTGTGCTATCGTGTAAATCATTTTTTTATAATAAAATAGCATCCTCTTTGTTAAAATAGGATGCCTTTTTTGTTTTAATAATGATTATTTTATAATTTAAATACTTTATTTATTTGTTAAGTTATTGTATAATAATAATAGAAATAAATACTTAAATTATAAAACTAGAAAGATAAGGAGAAAATAATGAAAAATATTTTTAGTAAATTGATTATTTTTACATCTTTATTATTAGTTGCGGTATGTACTGCATGCTCATTTGAAGTAACTCATGATGATGAAAGTGTAGAATGGAATTATACTAAGAGTGAAGCGGCATCATTTATTGAATTAGATCATAATATTAAAATGGATGATGATAATTTAGTAGTAATTAAATTAACTGCTAGTGAAGATATCTTTGCGGAACTTGATAGTAAATATATTTTACTTTTTAATGTTGATGAGTTAGGTGATGTTAGAGGTATTATTACTTATGATGATGTCAGATATCATTTAATTAAATATCAATCAGTTAATAAAATTGATGATAAGAATATTGAAATTAAATTAAATGGTGATTTAGCTACTCATTATGGGGTATTAATTCATAAGAATGTCTTAAGTGTCGATAATTATGCGGTAGCATGTATTCCAGCTTTAATGGAAGCATCAAGTAAAATAATTACTGAATATGAAGAAGAGATTATCAAACAAAAAGGTAAGTGGAATGATGCTGCAACAGCTATTCAAGTAGCAAACTATATATCACAAATTGTTTTAGGCTTTATGGGCGATCAACCTATTGCATTTGCTGGTGGATTATTTGGTTTAGCTTCTACCTTAGGTGGTGCTTTCTTTAGTGGTGGACCTAGTCTAGATAGTATTAGTAAGCAATTAGATATTATTGATGCTAAGATAGATGCATTAAATATTCAAATTGATGCTAACCAAAAGCAATTATTAGATGAAATTGTTCGTGTTCAAGCAATGATTGATGAAGTTAAGATTAATCAATATAATCAAAATATTACTGCTTATCAAACAGATTATGTAAAACCTTTAGATGATTTCTTACTTATTTATAAAGATATGGTGGAACAAGCATTTAAGGAATATGTTAATAAAGAAGAAGCAGTTAAGCTTTATTATGGAGCATCAGATTATAGCACTAATGATTTATTATTTGTTGAAGAACAAAATGTTGATGGTGCAACATCTTTTACTTATAATATTAGTGATTTCAGTAATGCTAAAGCATATTTAGCTAGCAATCGTAATATAGTTGGTGATGGATTCCCTGCTGCTTTATATAAAGATATTAAAAATGCGCTTAAGAATGAAACTCTTCCTACTGGTAGATCATTAGATGTTGTAGCAGAAGATGTATATAAAACTTTATGTACTAGTCTTAATCAACAAGTATTAGCACAAAAGAATGAAACTTTACATCGTGATGTATTACAATTCTTAAGTAATTTTGTATCTTTTGCTAAAGCAATAGCTGGTATTAATTTTGATAGTGTTGTAAATTCTTATATTTCACGTGTTGAATGTATCTATAATTTCGCATCTGAAACTAAAGATCTAATTCGTCAATTATTAGCATCATTTAAGAATAGATTAAATTATTATTTATGTATTGCTCAAACTGCATGTCTTGCACAAGAAATTAATTATACTCGTGAATTAGGTGAAGCATATAATGTAGCTTCTTATTATATCAGTTCTTATTATGATAATCAAATGAATATTGATAATAAATATTGTTATCCTTTAAAGACTAAGATTGATTGTAAATTATATAATGCTATTTGCTCAACTTACTTTACTAATTTAGGTAATCATCCTACTTTACATGCTGATTTTAATTTAACTACTGATTTATCATTTGATTATAATAAAATAAGTGGAACTAATGTTGATATTAATTCAATTAGAATGCTTGATTATCCAGCTATGAGAAGTATTATTACTCGTTATAATCTTCTTCGTGCTGCTGGTACAACCAAAGATAGTCGTTTAATTGATTATTTAAATCATGTTGGTATTGTTACAAATAAAGATTTAGATACTTTGAATAGTCTATTTAATTCTGGTAGAACTCTAGATCGTCATGGAACATTCCTTACATCTTATGCTATTAGAGACTTAGATAATTCAGATAGTTCATTAAAGATGACATGTAATAGTTGTGGTAATCCTGATGGATATTATTTCAATGTTGGTCAATATTATAATTATCGTTATTCTGATTTTAATGCTGAATCAAAATATTGGAGTGGTAAGATAGCTTATGGAGATAAACTTGATCCATATACTGGAGAAATCATATCTAATAAAACTATCTGTGCTTACGCAAGATATTCAGAATCACATACATTATGGATTGATGATGAACATTGGGCATTCATTGATGATGTATTTGGATCATTTATCTTTATTTTAAATAAAAAATAAATAAAAAATAAAACCGTAATTCAAGTAAGAATTACGGTTTTTATAATATTAATGATAAAACAATTAATGAAACACTAATTGTTGGAATTGAAATAATAATTCCATATTTAATAAAATCTAAAAATGAATATTTAACATCATAATTATTTAATAAATTGGTAAACATAATTCCTGCTAAAGCTCCAATTGGTGTAAGAAAGGCACCAATATTGGATCCAATAATGCTTGCATATATTTCTTTTATGGTTAATGATGGAATACTAGCATATAGAACACTCATTGGAATATTATTAATTAAATTACATACAAGAAATGATGAATAGCCATATTTAAAAATTGTTAGATTATTACCTAAGAATTCATAAATCTTAGTAGTAAATCCAGTAAGACTTAAACCCTCAATAATGATAAACATTGAAAGAACAAAGATAATTAATTCATATGGTAATCTTTTAATTGATGAAATTAAATATAAATCTTTTTGTCTTTTGATAATTGATTTAATTAAATCAATAATAATTAAAGATAGAGCACATATTAACGCAATTAAATACATTTCAATATTTAAATATGAAGAGATGATTAAAAAGATTAAACATATAATTAAATGCGATAGTCCGAGAATTAGATCAAATTTAGATTCAATTTTATATTCAACAAAGTGTTGTTCCATTTTCTTTCTTAAATCTTTATTAAAGATTAGAAGAAGAATAAGAAATTGAATAGTGCCAGCTGCAAGAGTTGGAAGAGCCATTGTCTTGAAATAATCAATGAAAGTTATGCTGTAGCTTGTCGCAAGATAAATATTAGTTGGATTACCAATGATTAGCATCATACTCCAGGTGTTTGCGCCAACAAAACAACTGATTAAATAAGGTATTGGTTTAATATTAGCATTCTTACAAAAATAACAAATAAAAGGAATAAAAGTTAAAATAACAATATCATTAGATGTAAAGATAGTTAAGATTGCAGAAAATAGATAGCAAATAATAAATAATGTAAATTGATTAGTTTTCGCAATAGCAACCGATTTATAGGCTATATATTTAAAAAATCCTACTTCATCCAAATATATAGAAATCATAGTCATAGAAAAGAATAATACTAAGATTTTAATAGGATTAATGCTATTATTAGATAATAATTTATCGGTTAAATCATTGATTGGAACAATTCTTAATAATAAGAATAAAATAGCTCCAATCAATGAAATAATAATATATGGTTTAATGATAATTTTTTTTATTATAATTTTCGGGATGAAGAGGATTGATAATATCAAACCTATACAAGTTGTTCCCGCAATACTTATTGCTTCTGTCATATTAATTTACCCTTTGATATGATACTCTTGTTTAGATTGCTTGTCAATATGAAAATGTTTTATTTTAGGAAAAAATAGACAAGCGATAAAAAATATGGAGTATTTATTATTGAAAAAATTTTTCAATTGCTGAATAATTAATAAAATTGCTAGTAGATAAATTATTTTATTTGCACAAAATTGGAAATTTGTATGGTATAATATATCGAGGTAATGAGAAAGGAGGAGTTTCATATGTATTTAATTGATTTTGAGCTTCCAGCCTTTATCTTATCGGTATTTTGTCTTTTATATTGTATTATTGTAAAAAGAAGACAATTTATTTTAAAAAGAAGTTTTAAAGAAATATTGACAAATCAACATTCCATGTATATGGTTATGATTATTAGTCATATCTTTTCAGCATTATCGAGTGTTATTGGTGTTTATTTACAGAAGATAGCATCTCCTGAAATTTATCCATGGCAATATTTCTTCCATATGTTATATTATATTTTCCATGCTACCTTATCAGTTTCCTTTACTGTTTATATTATGAATGTTAATGGAACAAGTAGAGGTCGAAAGAAAGTATTCTATATATTATTTATTCTTCCATATATTCTTAGTGAAATTTTGATTTTAATCAATCCATTTACTAGTTTAGTATTTAGTATGGATGCACCTAATTATCTTTATGAAAGAGGTCCATTAATGTATTTATTATATGGATTTGGTGTTATCTATTTATTATATGGATTTGTTAATTTCTTCAAATTTAAAAGAGCAATTTCCAGAACTGATAGTTATGCAGTAGGCTTTGTTGTAGTATTAGCTGCTATGGGTATCTTAGTTCAAGCAATTTTCCCTAAATTCTTAGTTGAATTATTTGTGGAAGCTATTGCATTCTTAGCTTTATTAGTATTACTAGAAGAAAAGAGTGGCGATATGGATCCGATTACCGGAGCTCTTAATAAGAGAAGCTTCGATAATAATAATCGAAAATATATTGAAACTAATCAAAAATTTACTATTATCTTAATTGGTTTAACTAATTTAGATCTTTATTCAAGAGTATTTAGTGTTACTGAAACTAATCATTTATTACTTGAAATATCTAATTTCTTATCAACAATTGCTTCAGAACAACATATTTATTCATATCGATATGGAAGTTTTGCGTTAGTCGCACCAAATAAAACAGATGCTGAGAATGAAGTAAAATGCAATCAATTGCTTGAAAGATTTAGTCAGACTTGGTCGACTAAGGCTGGTGATATCTTAGTAGATGCCGCAATAACTTGCTTAAATTATCCAACTGATGTTAACAGCATTTCCGAAATTGAAGATATTATTGATATTGATTATCGTCAACATCAAATGGGTTCATATATCGTATCTAAAGATGAATTATATGAACATAAACGTTGGATTAATATTGAAAAAGCTTTAAAGAATGCTATTGATGAAGATCGATTAATGGTTTATTTACAACCTATTTGGTCATCGGTTAAACAAAGAACTATAGCAGCAGAAGCTTTAATTAGAGTGAATGATGAAATATTAAAGAATTATTCTCCAGAAGTTTATATTCCAATTGCGGAAAAGAGTGGATTGATTAAAGAAATTGGTCTATATGTTTTTGAAGAAGTATGTCGTTTTATCAGTAAAAATGATATGAAGAGTTTAGGAATTGAATATATTGAATTAAATTTATCAATTTATCAATTCATTTATGAAGATTTAGTAACAAAACTTGAAGAAATTCGTAATCGATATCATGTTGATTCAAGTTGTATAAATCTTGAAATTACTGAATCTGCTTCATTAAATGAAGCTCCAGCTGTTATTGAAACAATTAGAAGATTAACAGAAATTGGTTATAAATTTAGTCTTGATGATTTTGGTACTGGTTATTCGAATATCGTTAGAACTTTCCAAATTGAATATCGTAATGTTAAAATTGATAAATCTATTCTATGGAGTTCAAATAAAACTGATGATAATGGGTATCGTAATCTAAATTATCTATACAGTATTGTAAAAAATATCGGATCAACTATTATTCAAGAAGGGGTTGAAACTGAAGAACAATTAAATACAGTTTTAAATTTAGGCTGTGATTTAATTCAAGGTTTCTATTTTTCTAAACCAATTTCTCAAAGCGAGTTTATTGAATATTTAAAAAAAGAAAAAATAATTAATTTAAAATAAAATATTGTATAAACATTGAATCAATGATATAATTAGGTGCAAATAGTTATTTTGTTTGCAAAAAAATTATATTTGATTATAAAAAAATTATAAAAAAAAGGAGTAAAGAATATGGTATTTGATGTTTGGTCAATTGTTATTGCAGTATTAGTATTACTTGCTGCATTACTTGGTCTAAAATCTGGTTTTGCAAAACAAATTAAATTTGTTTTTGGTTTCTTTGGTGCACTAGTTGCGGCAATACTTTTGTATAAATTATTCTATTTATTGTTAGTACAATTTGGTGTAGAATCAAGTATTGCTGGTAAATTAGAATCAGTATTCTTAGGTAAGGGTGGAGTATTTACCGAAACAGTAACAGAATCAACATATAGTGATGTTATTGCTGGAATTCTTAATACACTTAAAATTCCTGAATTCTTATCAGGCTTAGTAATTAAGAAATTCCCTTATGATGCTGCATATGAAGGATTAACATATGCTAATGTATTAGGATCAAGTTTAGGTAAATTATTAACTAACGCAATTAGCTTTATTGTTATATTAATTGTTGCATGGATTGTTCTTGCAATAGTTTATAAGGCAATCAAGGGTATCGCTAATATTGAATTAATTAAACCATTAGATAAAGTATTAGGTTTAGCAATTGGTGCTATAAAAGCAGCTTTATTAATTGCCGCAGTTTTATGGGGATTATCCCTTCTTGCATCTATGAATAATGCAGTTGGTGATTTTGTTGCAAAGATTGCGCCAAAAGATCCAGGTGAAGATGCTGGATTCTCATTAGGATGGTGGGCATATCAGAATAATCCATTAGTTCATTTAATTGGTTTATTATTCTAATTTTAAAAAATATCTCAATTCTCTTTTGAATTGAGATTTTTTTATTGTAATCTATTCTCAAAATCAATAAAAAATGATATAATAAAAGTGATTTATAGGGTGAACAAAATGGAAAAAATAATAATTAATAATGGGTATTTAGAATATCAAATAAATGATTTAGTTGAAATAATAAATATTAAGGGTAAAGATGTTGAAAAATTATTAACTAAATTAATAATTATTACTAATCATTTAAATAAAAACTATTTAAATAAATCAAATGTTGATTTATCTAATTATAATTTTATAAATAATGTTTTAAGTCATGATCATTATTATATTAAAAGATTTATTAAAATTGGTAATTATGAAACTGGTGAATTAAATAATCTATGTGATGTTAAAGGAATAAAAGTAGCACATGCTACAATCCATAAACAACCATATCATACAGGCTTAACCTTAATTAAGCCTATTTCAGATAATATTTTCTTAAATAAGGTTGTTGCGGCTAGTTATGCATTTAATGGTTTTGGTAAATCGATTGGTCTATTGCAAATTGATGAACTTGGTACGATTGAAACAAATATCGCTTTAACATCAACCTTAAATGTTACTAAAGTAGCCTCAGGAATGGTGGAAGAAATCTTAAAAGAAAATCCGGAAATAGGTGAAAGTACTGGTACTGTCAATCCGATAGTTCTTGAATGTAATGATGGAACATTAAATAAAAGTCGTGATATGATTGTTGGTCATGATGATTATGTTTATTGTTTGAATCATTTCAATAATAATTTTTTACAAGGTGATGTAGGTGCTGGAAGTGGTATGATTTGTCATGGATTGAAGGGTGGAATTGGATCCAGTTCAAGAATTATTAGAATTGGCGATGTTGAATATCATTTAGCTATTTTAGTTAATTCTAATTTTGGTGAATCAAGAGCTCGTGATTTTATCTTAAAAGGTAAAGAAATGGGACCACTTATCGCATCAAATGATGAATTATTAGAAGAAAAAGGTAGTATTGTTGCGGTTGTTGCAACCGATGCTCCACTCAATGAAAGACAAATTAAAAGAGTACTAAAAAGAGTAGAAATGGGAATTGCTAGAACTGGTTCATATGCTGGTAATGGTAGTGGTGATGTCTTTATTGGCTTTTCAACAGCTAATAGAAGAGAACATTTCAATAAAGAAGCAACATCATTTGCATTATTTTTGAGTGATAATAATATTAATCCATTCTTTAAAGCCTGTGTTGATATGACACAAGAAGCAATCTATAATTCAATGTTTTTTAGCCATCATTTAGTTGGTTATCATAAAGAAGTAAAATGTTTGATGGAATATCATCAATTATTTGATGAATTATTGGATGGGGAAATCATATGGAAAAAGTCGGGTATAAATTAGGAATATTAGGGGGTATGGGGCCTGCTGCGACCTCCAAACTTTTTCAAAGAATTATTGATAAGACAACTGCATCAAGTGATCAAGAACATATTGAAATGGTTATTTTAAATAAATGCAGTATACCTGATCGTACAAAAGCTTTATTAAATCATGAAGAAAGTCCTATTGATAAAATAAATGAAGGTATTGAAGAATTAATAAAACTCAATTGTGAATATTTTATTATTCCATGTAATACTGCTCATGCATATAAGAAAGAATTTAAAAATTTAGATAAGATTAAATTTATTGATATGATCGATAATTCAATTGATTATGTTCATAATTTACAAGAAGAAGCAGTTGTATTATGTACTAATGGTACAAGAAAAGTCAATGTCTATAATGATCCATTATTGACATATCCTGATGATAAAACACAAGATAAGGTTATGGAAATAGTAACTAATATTAAAGCTGGTCTTGATCAAAGAGAAGAATTGAATAAAATAATTAAAGATTTAGATAAAAATGTATTACTTGCATGTACCGAATTATCGATATATTATGGTAATTTAAATAGTAATCATTATATATTAGATAGTATGGAATTATTAATTGATAAGATAATTGAAATATGTAAGTAATTGAGGTAATTATGGATATTAAATTAAAAGAATATATTGAAGGAGTTAAAGAAATTAGTCATACTACTCTTGATCCTAAAGGTCCAGGAGTATTAAGAATTCATTTAGTTCCTCCAAAGAAGATAAAACCTGGTCGATATTGGACGATTATTCTTAATGGCGAAAATATTCTTCCAATTAGTTTAGGTTGGGCAATGCTCTTAAGAGAATTCATTAATTCAGTAAATGAAAAGAGTGCTCCATTGAGTGATGAAGATATTGATGAGTGTATTAATGAAGCAGTAAAAAGAATAAAAAAAGTCTTTGTTAAAACTGATAAAAAGATGTTAGTTGATGATTTAAAAGAAATTATTCAAACCTTGGTTGCGATATCAAGAGGAGAAGAACCTAATGTTGATATGGGTTATATGACTCTAGCTTCTTACGCAAAATATATGGCTGCTCCTCATCGTATGGATTTAATGATTTCTTCAATGTCTAAAGATAATAATTGGAATTGTAATCAAAAATGTTTAAATTGTTATGCTGGTAATCAAAAATTAGCTAATACTAAAGAACTTACAACTGAAGAATGGAAACAAATTATTGATAAATTAAGAAAAGCGATGGTTCCTCAAATTACATTTACTGGTGGAGAACCAACATTAAGAGATGATTTAGTAGAACTTGTTAAATATTCAGAATGGTTTGTAACAAGACTTAATACTAATGGTAAATTATTAACTAAATCATTATGTGATGAATTATATGAAGCTAATCTTGATAATGTTCAAGTAACATTTTATTCTTCGAGTCCTGCTATTCATAATTTATTAGTTGGTTGTGATGGTTATAATTTGACAGTTGAAGGTATTAAAAATGCGGTAGCAAGTGGTTTAAATGTTAGTTTAAATACACCATTATGTAGTTTAAATAAAGATTATTTAAGTACCATTAAATATGGTCATGAAGAATTAGGTATTAAATATTTTACTTGTTCTGGTCTAATTATGACTGGAAATGCAATAAATGATAATAAAAGCTTAAGTAGTGAAGAAATTTATAATATTCTATCTCAAGCATATCTATATGCTAAAGAAAATAATTGTGAAATTATTTTTACTACTCCTGGTGCCATTCCTTCATCTAAATTAAAAGAAATGAAGATGATGGTTCCATCATGTGGTGCTTGCTCATCAAATATGGCAATTACTCCTGATGGAAGAGTTGTTCCATGTCAAAGTTGGTTATCAAGTGATGATTTAGGATCAATTATTGATGAAGATTTTAATAAAATCTGGTCTAGTAAACGCTGTAAGTCTTTAAGAAAGATTAATGCTCACCTAAATGATGTATGTCCATTAACTAAGGAGGCATTAAAATAATGAAGAAATTTATTAAATTATTATTAATACCTCTATTAATTAGTGTAATATTTAGTTTATTCAATTTAAAACTTCACGCATCAGATTTAGATTATATCAAATATTATGGAATAACTGTTGATCCAGTTCAGGAAGATGGAAGTTTAAATATTCAAATTGATATTGAATGGTTAGTCCTTGATTCTGATAGTGAAGGACCTTTAGAATGGGTTAAAATTGGTATTCCTAATAAATATGTTGATAATATTGAAGCTAAAAGCTCTAATATAAAGAAAATAAGATATTATAGTGATAGTGGATCCTTTATTCGTATTGATTTTAATAAGAATTATTATGAAGGACAAGTAGCAAGCTTTAGTTTCTCTTTTAATCAATCAAGAATGTATCATCTTTATGATGATGAATTATATTATGATTATAATCCTGGTTATTTTGAAGAAATTAGAGTTGAAAAATGTGTATTAAAATGGAATAAAGCCTTAGTAAAACAAAATAATTCAGCTAAAACTAATTATCATGGCGATAATATTTATAGTGAAGATGATAATTATTATATTTATACATCAGCACTTGGCTATAGTGAAGCTTTAAAAATTAAGATGGTATATGATAAAGCATCCTTTAATAATATTAGTGAAAAGATGCAATATAGTGATAATTATATTACTTTTAAAGATTATATAAGAATTGTCATTATCATTTTAGTTATTTTAGCTTTTATTGGTGTTATCTATTATCTAAATTATAAGAATACTGATCCATATTTAAGAGAAAGAGGATTTGTTAGATATCATACTTTCTTATATTTCCATTATCCTATTTATTATGGAAGAACTAATGATTCTAAAGGTGCAAGAATCATCAATCCTGCAGCATCTAGTGGTGGAAGTAGCCATGGTGGTAGCGGCGGTTGTGCTTGTGCATGCGCTTGTGCTTGTGCAGGTGGTGGAAGAGCTGGTTGTAGTAAGAAAGATTTCTACCATACAGACCTTAAATCAGATAAAATTATTAAAGAATTAGAAAGGATTAATTATGAAGAAACCAAACGTATATTACACCGAAGAAGTAAATAGTGAAGCATTAATTAAATTATATGATTATTTAATGAAGGAAGAGCAAGTATATATAAGTGGTAAAATAGCAATTAAACTTCATTCAGGTTAAGTTGGTAATCAAAATTTTTTGCGTCCAGAATTCTTAAAACCCATTATTGATCATATTGGGGGAACTGTTGTTGAATGTAATACAGCTTATGATGGAGAACGTAATGAAACTAAAAAACATTTAAAAACATTAGAAAAACATGGTTGGACTAAATATTTTGATGTTGATTTAATGGATAAAGAAGGTCCTGATTATAAACTAGATATTCCTAATGGAAAAAGAATTAAAGTTGATTATTTAGGAAAGAGCTTTCCTGAATATAATTCTGTGGTTGTTTTATCACATTTTAAAGGACATCCAATGGGTGGTTATGGAGGAGCTTTAAAACAACTTTCAATTGGCTTTGCGTCAAGCTATGGTAAAGCTTATATCCATGGAGCTGGAGAACCTGAAAAAAAATGGACTGCTGATCATGATAGTTTCCTTGAATCAATGGCAGATGCCGCAACAGCTGTTCATAATCATTTTAAAAACCATATCATTTACATTAATGTAATGAAAAATATGTCAGTAGATTGTGATTGCTGCAGTGTTGCTGAAGATCCTTGTATGAAAGATATGGGAGTATTAATTTCTACTGATCCTGTAGCTATTGATAAAGCTTGTATTGATAAGGTAATGCAATCTAAAGATAAAGGAAGAGAACATTTTATGGAAAGAGTTATTTCAAGAAATGGTCTTCATACCTTATATGAAGCAGAAGAAAGAGGCTGTGGATCTACTGAATATAATTTAATTGAATTATAATTTAAAGAAAAGATATCTATTTTGATATCTTTTTTTTATATAAATGTTAAAATACATTGAGGATAATATTATGTACTATTTATTTAAGCGTTATATATTTGATCAAGGTAGTTTATTAAAATATGGATTTATTGAAAAAGATGGTAATTATCAATATCAATTTGATATCGATAATGGAAATATTAGCTGTATTTTATTAATAAATAATCAAGATATTGAAATAAAAGTTATTGATAATGAATTTAATGATGAAGTAATAGGTTATAAAAATCCTAATTTACATACTAAATATTTAATAGAATTAAGAAATAAAATTGATGAGCAATTAATTATAATTAGAGATAATTGTTTTAAAAAGAATTATTTTATTTTTCCTACCGCAAATCTTATTACTGATTATATAAAAGAAAAATATCAATCTGAACCGGCTTTTTTATGGGAGAGTTATCCCGATTGTGGAGTATTTAAAAAAAAGAATAATAAATGGTTTGGAATCATTATGAATGTCGATTACAAGAAAATTGATCAAGAGCGTAATGGTGAAATTGAAGTATTAAATGTTAAAATTAATCCAGCTGATTTAAATAATTTATTATTAATTGATGGAATATATCTAGCTTATCATATGAATAAGAAATATTGGATTTCAATTGTTTTAGATGGAAGAGTAAATGATCAAATAATTAAAGATCTTATTGATAAATCATATAAATTAATTAAGGATTGAGTAGGAATTAATTTATAAGTTATTTTTGTTTTATTAAAGTCTAGGTGTGATATAATATTAATGAAATAGATTGAAAAGGAGGAGATAGCTTGTTTAATGAATTTAATAATCTTAAATATAAAAATGATAATGTTAATAATAGCCAAAAAGAATTAAGCAAATATCGTGAAAATATCTCCGCCAAGGAACAAATATCAATCGATGATGCTAAAGCAAAGAATTATAAAGAATTTGGTGATCATGACATTCAAAATGAAGTAAAAACAGAATCTACGCATGTTATTAGCAATACTTCATCAGTCATTACTAAGCTTGCGTCATTCATTTCAACCGCATCTGTTGTCTTAGTTGTTGCGGTAGTATATGGTACTGATTTATTGACTGGTCCTAAGAGTATAGTTAAAGATATGCTCCTTAAATTTTATGAAGAGACCTTATCAGTTGAAGTCGATTTTGAAAATTATGATGAAGTTGATAATTTACAGCTTCGAATAACTAATGATTTTACTGATCGTTTAATTGATATTGATGAATTATTAGTCAATGAAGAAGGAACTTATTTCTTTACAGATGTTGGTAATTTAAAAGATAATGTTACTTATGATGTTAAGGTAGTAAGTGGAGCAGATACTGTTTATTCTAAAGAAATAACTGTTGGTGTTACTAAAACTTTAACAAAGGTTGAAGATGTTTATTTATCAAAAGAAATGAATAATATCTATTTTGATGGAAGATTGATTGATTATCGAGCGGAAGAAGATATTATTATTAAACTTACATCTTCTAGTACTTATTTAAAAATGCCAATGGAACAATGTCTGGAACCAAAACAAGAAGAGAATATGCAAATGTTCTTTGGAATGTTTGAAAATCTAAGTGCTGGACAATATGTATTTAGTATTGAATCAAAAAAAGATATTATCTATCGGAGTGAAATAACGATTTCTCCTCCTACTTTATCATCAATTGAAGAAATATCTGCTGATGCTAGTGAAAATATAATATATTTTTCTGGTAGCTTTTCTAATTATGTTCAAGATGAAGAATTAATCATTTATTTAACTGGTGATAATTATAGTAGTGAAAAACGAGTTGAGGAATGTCTAGAAACAAATCATGATCAAGTAGATCGAACAATCTTCTATGGTCAATTTGATAATCTTGAGGATGGCCGATATTATTTCAGTATTAAATCTAAATATGGTGATGAAATTTATTATCAAGAAATAGAAGTTGTCTTAACTAAGACCCATTCTACAATTGAAAATTTCTCAACTGAAGCAGCTATTGAAGCTATATATTTCTATGGTTCATTTAGTAATTATGTCGAAGATGAAGAATTATTTGTTCATTTAGTCGGTGATAATTTTGATGAAGTCGTCTATATAAGTGATTTATTTAATGGTACTGCTGCTCCAACAACTTCAAGTAGATTCTCTGGTGAATTTAATAATACAATGGAAGGTATTTATACAATTACTGTAGAATCTAAATATGGAGATATTATTTATCAAGATACGGTTGTTAATGAAGCAATGTCTAGTATGATTAGAGATTTCAGTGGTATCTATGATGGAACTAATTTGAGTATTACCATTGATTTCACTGAATATTTTGCGGAAGATAATTTATATATTCAATCACCTGTAATTAGTGATAATGAAAAGATATATCTTGATGGTCAAGTAAATAGTTTCTTTGATGAAGATAATAATGAAAATATTTATCGTTATAGTCAAGAGTTTAGTGTTCAAGAAGTAGAATCGACTGATGTTAAATTATTCTATAAAACTGATAATTATCAAGAAGAAATAACTCTTAGAAATCTTGCGTTAATAAGAACGACTATTGATTCTACAAATTTTGATGGTTTAGATACTCAAATGAGCTTTGATATCAACTTTAGTGATTATAATGATAGAGATACAATTATCTTAAAATTAACTAGTGATACTGATCTAAGAGAAGTTGATTTGAAAGATTATTATGATTCTTATAATGCATCCGGTACAGTGACTGATTTAACTACCCATGCTACATATAATGTTCAAATTGTAATTAATAATGAAATTGTATATGAAGAAGATGTTTATATAAAACGTACTCCTTCATCGCAAATGAATGATGTAGATATTGAAGCATATAATACAAATATTAAACTTGATGGATTCTTTGAAGATTATTCAATAGATGATAATGTAAAATTAAAGATTACAAATATCGATGATGAAACTGAATCATTTGAATATGAATTAGCTGAATATATTGATGAACAAACAGCATATTTGAGTTTTGAAGCTGATGATTTCATATTAGATCATACATATCATATAGTAATTCATTCGGATGGAATAACTATTTATGAAACAAATGCCACAACTGAATATCGACCTTTCACATCAATTGACTTTATGAATGTTGAAGGTGAAGAAAGTGAAATTAATGTTTCAGGTCAATTTGAAACATATTCAGAAGATGAAGAATTACATCTATTAATTAATAATGTTAATGATGATAATGAACAACATGATTATCTAGTTAGTGAATTTATCATTCTTAGTGAAGATTCACAAAATAATCCATTGTATTTATTAGAATTTACTGATGATGTCTTTGTTGGTAATTCAATATATAAAGTTAAGATTGTTTTAAATGATTATGTTTTATATGAATATGATTTTGAATTATATCGACAAGTAAATAGTACAATGAGTTATTATTCTGCTAGTCCTGTAAATGGAAGTATTGAAATAAGTGGTCAATTCAATTATTATGATGCTAATGATAATTTAGTATTGAAGATCAGTAATGAAAATAATGAATTAATTGCGGAATACACGCTTGCTGATTATATTACAGATGGTACAGGTAGTGGATTTACGATTACAACTGATGTCTTAAATGCGGGAATTTATACATGTAAAGTTATGTGCGGAATTAAAGAAATTAATAGTACAGAAGTAACAATAGAATAAAGGAGGAAATATGGAAAAGAAGAAAGTAAATATAGTTGGAATAATAATTCTTGTTTTAGGAATTGCGGTAACAGCTTTAGCAATTGTCTTTGCGGGAAAAATATTTGGTGAGGATTCTATCTTTAATCAAAATATTACTGGTAATGCAACAGTCGATTTCTTATATCATAAGATTTCAGCTGTAATTAAAACAATTGAAATTATTACCCTTGCGTTTTTAATTAATTTTTTAATTAGATTAGTATTATCGCATCTATTTAGAAATAGTAAAAGAGGTAAAACAATTATTAATCTCTTTACTAGTTTTATTAAATATTTAATCGCAATAATTGCGATATTACTAGTATTAAGTGCCTTTGGTGTAGATACTAAGACATTATTAGCATCAGCTGGTATTTTAGGTCTTATTATTGGTCTTGGTGCTCAAAGTTTGATTGCTGATATCATTGCTGGTGTCTTTATTGTCTTTGAAGGTGATTTTGAAGTTGGCGATATCGTTGTAATTGATGATTGGCGTGGTACTGTTCATGAAATTGGTATTAGAACTACAAAGATTATTGATTATGGTGGAAATATTAAGATTGTTAATAATTCTCATATTTCAACTATCATTAACCAAACTAAAGAATTATCGCTTGCAAGAGCAGAAATTTCAATTGAATATGGTAAACCAATTCCGGAAGTAGAACAAGTTATCATGAAGAATCTTGATAAGATTAAAGAAAATATTCCTGAAATTATTGAAGGACCATATTATAAGGGTGTTAATGCTTTAGCAGCATCAAGTGTTGATTTATTATTCGTTGCTAAATGTAAAGAAGAAGATTTATATGGGGTTCAAAGAGCAATGAATCGTGAATTAAAGATGATGTTTGATGAAAATGGCATTAATATTCCATTCCCTCAAGTTACTGTCAGTGAACTTCTTGTAAATGATTCATCTCAATCTGTAAAGAAGGAAGATGTTAATCAATTTGTTCAAGAACAAAGAGAAATTTCAAAAGATTTAGAAGAAAAGAATTAGGAGTTTTTTATGCAAAATTTTATTAATAGTTTAAAAAAAGTTTCTGTAATTATTGCTATGATACTATTTTTCGTAGTATCTGGATTCTATCTAGTGCTTGATGCTGGTGGATTTGGTGGTGAATTCTTCCCAGTTATTAGTAGCTTAATCCTAATGGTATTCCATGTTTGCTTATTCATCTTACCTGGATTATTATTATTACTTAAGAAAAAAGAAGGATATAAGTTTGTATATTTAGCTGTTGCAGCATATGTTGTTATTAG
>ONHH01000008.1 GCA_900317575.1 uncultured Bacillota bacterium
CATCAACACTTAATTCACCATCAGTGATAGTAGCTCCATAATAACCTTTTTTATTAGGAGTAAAGCGTTTCTGCATATTTTCAATTAACGCATAGAATTCTTGTTCTTCACCAGCTTTAAAGTTTTTAAATTCACCCATTAAATTAATCTCCTTTCTTCTAAGATGAGATATTGGTCAGTTTCTAATAGAAAATCATGTGCATGTTCTTCTGCTTCACTTCTTAAAATATTTCTTTCAGCAGGAGTTAAGCTATATAATTCTTTTTCATCATTTAAATATACTTTAACTAAGAAATCTAATTCTTGATGATATTTCTTAAGTAGATTATCAATATCAATCTCCGTATATTCTTTTTCTTCACCAGTTGATTCATAATTAAAGATTGCTTTCATTTCTTGATCTAATTTTAATGCTTCTTCTTTTAGAGCCTTAGGATAATTCTTGATTTCTTTATTGATTACTTTTTCTAATAAAAGATTCATTATAATCTTAATGCGAATACTTCTTTCACCATTTAAGAGTTTAATTAATTCAAGATTAGAGAAATTCAATTCTCTAATTGACATGATGCTGGCATCACGATTTAATTTCTTAATTAATTTCTTTTGCGTTTTATAATCTGATTTATAAGTTAAAGCTAATTTGTCACAAGATAATAATTTCTTTTCTCCAATATTATAGACCATCATTGGTGTTACTGGACTATGAATAATTAATTGCGTAATTGTTATCGTTTCTGTTATTTCTTTTAATAATAGATTATCCATACTTGCAGCATCAGGGATTGACGCAACAATTAAATATAAGAGACTTAATCTTTCAATTTCATCTAATCCATCATAATTATTGAGTAATTTGTTAACAAAACGATCTAAATCAACAACGGAACGGAAGAGATGATTTTCTTTAATTGTGATTAATGTTCTATGAGCATATTTTTCACTAAGAATACTCTTTAAATAATTAAGAGCTATTTTAATATTTACACTCTCTAAACCAAAGGACATCTTAGACATTCCCTTAATGGTCTTCTTTTCAATATTGAAGCCATAATGGGCTTCTAATAATAAAGCATTATAGATATTAGTAGGATCTTCTTCAAAGATTGATTTAGGTTTATCAATACCTCTAATTTGTCTTTCATCGATATCCGTAACTGAATTAAAGAGATCAATTAATTCTAATGATGGCGCAAGAGCTAAAGCCATCATTGTAAATACTTTTGATTGTAATACTTGAATTAATTTCTTATTGAAGTGTAACGCAATATTTTCTTGAAGTAAATTAGGTAATTTAGGATCATCAAAGAAAAGGAAATTGAAATCTCCTTCACTATCTTTTAAGATATATTCATCATTAATTGTAACAGTAAGTGATGGGAAAATATTTTTTAATTCAGTAGGATTAGCTGATGTTGCAATTTGAACATGTTCAATCGGTCTACATAGATAGAGATTAAGTACCGCTTCATCAACGATATATGAATCAAAACCACGATTGACTAAGATTTTTAAAATATCAATACCTCTTAAGATATAACTTAAGCCATTAGTTCTGGATTCTTTAAATTTCTTAATTAAAATATTTTCTCCCATATTTATTTCCTCTTATACGTTAAATCTAAATAGCATTATATCGCCATCTTGAACAACGTAATCTTTTCCTTCAAGTCTTACTTTTCCCGCTTCTTTTACTTTTAGAGGGGTACCATATTCCATTAGATCATCATAAGAATAAGTTTCAGCTTTAATAAAGCCTTTTTCAAAATCTGTATGAATAACACCTGCACATTGAGGTGCTTTCATTCCCTTTTTAAATGTCCAAGCACGGCATTCTTTTTCACCAGCTGTAAAGAAGGTTCTTAGTCCTAATAATTCATAGCTTTCTTTAATTACTTTATCTAAGCCACTTTGTTTTAAGCCTAATTCTTCTAAGAACATCATTCTTTCTTCATCATCAAGTTCCGATAATTCTTCTTCTATCTTAGCTGAAATAACGACAACTTTAGAATTTTCTTTACTAGCATATTCTTTAACTTTCTTGACATAATCATTTTCACCTAAGACATCATCTTCTGCTACATTACATACATAAAGAACTGGTTTTAAAGTTAATAATTGAAATGATTTGATATATAATTTTTCTTCTTCATTCAAATCAACTAAACGAGCAGGAATCTCTTTTTCAAATGATTCCTTTAATTTCTTTAAGATATTATATTCAAAGACAGCATCCTTATCCGTTTTAAGGATCGCTTTTTTTTCGACCTTAGGAATTCGATTATCAATAATTTCAAGATCAGCTAAAATTAATTCTAAATTAACCGTTTCAATATCATCAATTGGATCAATCTTACCTGATACATGAGTAATATTTGGATCTTCAAAACATCTTACTACATGGCATATCGCATCAACAGTCCTAATATTACTTAAGAATTGATTTCCTAAGCCCTCACCTTTTGATGCCCCTTTTACAAGCCCCGCAATATCTGTAAAAGAAAATGATGTTCGAACAATACTCTTAGGATGAATAATATTACAAATATTATCTAATCTTTCATCTCTTACTTCGACAACCCCAACATTAGGTTCGATTGTTGCAAAAGGGAAATTAGCCATATAGGCTCCCGCCTTGGTTATCGCATTAAATAAAGTTGATTTACCAACATTAGGAAGACCAACGATTCCAGCAGTTAAACTCATATAAAACTCCTATACTAAATAAATAATAAAACACATGATAACAATTATGATTCTAATTACAATATTAATAATTAAACTACGATTAGTATTGATATAAATTCCTGTTAATAAAAGATTTAATAAGAATGATGTAATTAGTGTTTCTGGTGCCATTAACCATGCAAAATCAAGAACAGTACCAACTATAGCCCCAATTAAAACAATCATTAAATCTGATAACATTGTCTGTTCATCAAGAAAATCAATAAATAATCTTCTAAATAAAAATTCTTCAACTAAAATAACTAAGAGTAACGCACTTCCTACCGCAAATAAATTCGTATTCTTGCCCGAGAAAAGTCTTGCGTAACCCGAATGCAAATAATCAGTAATATAATTAGGAAGAACTCTAGTGAATGATGACATCTTCGTCAAGAAAAAGAACATAACAATAAAGATAATTCCAATTATTATAGAGCCTATTAATTGCTTTAGATTTCCATTCCAAAAGAAATCTTTTAAATATTTTAAATTAGTCGCATAAATAACAGCCCCAGTTATTAAACTTGTAATTAAAAGCGTATTACTGCGGTTAAATAGTGATTGGGTTGCATCATTAGTAAATGCACCAAAGATGATCATAAATACTCCACTACCCACAAAAGCAATAATCAAATATAAAATCAAGCTTAAGCGAAGATGTTGAATAATACCTCCACCATAATCGCCAGTCTTCATAGCCTTATCAATATCTGGACTAAAAGTACCACAGCTCTTACAATATAATTCTTGAGGTTCTAATACACGATAACAATTTTTACATCTAATTTTCATAATTGTTTTCCTCTTTAAAATATTATATCATAATTCTATTAATTTTTTATTAAAAAAGTAACATAATAAAAAAATAATAACAACATTGAAATATTTTATATTTCAATCTTATTATTATCTTTCTTATTTATTTTAAATATTGATTAATATTAGAACTAAATTCACTAATTCTAATGCCAAAATTCATATCTTTTAAATTATCTTTATTATTGCTTAACATCCAATCAATAATACCTATTAATTCACCCTTAATATTAAAGATTCCTCCACCACTAGAACCCGTATTAATTGATGCTGTAAATTGGAGATAATTATTATTAATCATTTCACCATTAAGATTTTCTTCTTCAATAATTCTTTTAGAATTACTGATATTACCAACGGTTATGGTATTAAAATATTTAGTCATATCATATGGAGATGAACAAGTTAAGATAATATTTCCATCAATATTATCATTATTTAAATTGATAGTAGCAGGGATATAATCTAATTCACTACTAAATTTTATTACCGCAACATCAATTTGATCATGATAATAAACTACTTCACTATCATAATAATTACCATCAATATATATTTTAATTTCATCGCAAAGAGTTTTAGTATTATTAAAGATTACATGACGACAGCTTAAAACATAATAATCATTATTTTCTTTTTTAATTATTACACCACTACCACTACCAGTATTATTGATAAGACCATTTTTATGCTTAACACTAATACCAACAGAACTTGCGGCAATTTTTAAAGCTGCATTATTTAATTCTTCATTTAATTCTTCAGTTGCTATGGGTGAAGATGAAATATCATAATGATAAATATTATGATCAATTATTTCTTTTTCTTTTTTACATGATGTAATTAAGAAGATTGATATCAATAATAAAAAAATAATTGCTTTCTTCATTCTATACTCCAAATACTCTTTTAACATTATCTATTACTTGTTTCATTACCTCTTCACTACTCATATTCTTAATCTCTGCAATCTTATCAACAATTAAAGGAATATATTTAGGTCCATTTTCTTGTCCTCGATAAGGATGAGGCGTAAGATATGGACTATCAGTTTCCGTAATGAGATATTTTAAATCAATCTTTTCTACTACATCAATTCCTCTGCGATTATTCTTAAAGGTGATTGGTCCATCAATACCAAAAATAAAATTGAGTTTGATATATTCTTTAGCCATTTCACTTGAACCGCTGTAGCAATGCAATACTCCACCTATCATTGCGGCATCATATTTCTTAATAATATCAAATGTTGCTTGATCAGCATCTCTTGAATGAATGGATATTGGTTTATGAATTCTTTTAGCAATTTCAATTTGTCTAATGAAAGCTTCTTCTTGTTCTTCTTTAGTCGTATCATCCCAATGAAAATCAAAACCAATTTCACCAACTGCAACGACTCTTTCATCCTTAGCATGTTCTTCTAACCAATTATATTCATAATCAGAATATCCTCTAATATTGCAGGGATGAAAGCCGATAATTGCGTAAACATCATCATATTTATGACTTAATTCTAAAGCTTTCTTAGAACTATCCATATCCCAGCCAACAACAAAAAATAAATGAACATTGTTACGTCTTGCGTCAGACAATACTTCTTCAAGATGTGAATATAATGTATCATCATTTAGATGAACATGTGTATCAATATAATAATTATTCATACAACTATTATACTAAAAAACTTAAGAAAATACAAACAAAAAAAGAGGAAATTTAATTTCCTCTTTTATTGATTAATTAGTTGTCTAGTTTAGTAACGTTACCAGCACCAACTGTACGTCCACCTTCACGAATTGAGAAACGAGTTCCTTCTTCAACTGCGATTGGGTGAATTAATGATACTCTCATAGTAGTATTATCACCAGGCATTACCATTTCAGTACCAGCAGGAAGTGTAATAACACCAGTTACGTCTGTAGTACGGAAATAGAATTGAGGACGATAATTAGAGAAGAATGCTGTATGACGTCCACCTTCATCTTTAGTTAATACATAAACTTGTGCATCAAATTCTGAGTGAGGTGTAATTGTCTTTGGTTTACATAATACTTGACCTCTAACAACATCTTCACGGTTAAGACCACGAAGTAAAACACCGATGTTGTCACCAGCTTCAGCTTGATCAAGAATCTTTCTGAACATTTCAACACCAGTTACAACTGCTTTATTAGTTTCTTTAATACCAACTAATTCAACTTCTTCACCAACTTTAATAGTACCTCTTTCTACTCTACCAGTAGCAACAGTACCACGACCAGTAATAGTAAATACGTCTTCAACTGGCATTAAGAATGGTTTATCAATTTCACGAACTGGATCAGGAATGTATTCATCAACAGTATCCATTAATTTAATAATAGCTTTTTCAGCTTCAGGATCACCTTCAAGAGCTTTAAGAGCTGAACCACGGATGATTGGAGTATTATCACCATCGAAATCATATTCGTTTAATAATTCACGAACATCCATTTCAACTAATTCGATTAATTCTTCATCATCAACCATATCGCACTTATTTAAGAATACAACGATTTTA
>ONHH01000006.1 GCA_900317575.1 uncultured Bacillota bacterium
AAACCTAATATAAAAGCAATAATTGAGTTTCTAAGTAAATCTAGTGAATATAACTTTGTTGAATTATTAAACAATATAAAATTTTAGACATATTTAAGCTATCTAAAATAGGATGATAATCCAAAAAAGGAGAATAATATGAAAAAAATATTGTTTTTATTATTGTTGATTTTATTATTTACTTCTTGCGGTTCGAATAGAAATAATGATCCATTCGAAATATATGAAAAAATAGTAATAATAAATGCTGGAGCTAGAAAAGGCTGGAATAAGTATTGTACTTGATACAATAAGAGAAGCAGCTGGATTAATAATAGGTTCACTTAATTATTTAGGCGCTATAAAAAGTTAGAGTGATAAAAAGGGTCTGTAAATAGTTAAGTTGATGAACAATTCTTTTATTATTATTTCAAATGATTTTATATAGACCTGTAAAAAGTTAAAGTGATAAAAACAGCCTTATAGAGAAAGGTTTCTGTGAGGTTGTTTTATTGTTTAATATGATTTGAATTAATGAACCAGAAGCTGGATTAAACGCTATTATTGTAGAATAGGGAAGGATATCCATAATTATAAATAAAAATTCATGAAACATAAAATTTAAGATGATTTATAAACATTATATAAAAAATAGCCTGTAAAAAGTTAGAGTGGTAAAATATTCATTACTTTAACTTTTTACAGGTATACTAAATCACTTTAATTCTTTACAGCACTGAATTAAAATAAGTTCTCAAAATGAGAACTTATTTTTTTTAGATTTTTATTAGAAAATGTGATATACTATTTACATATAATAGGTGAATATATGAAAAAAGAAAATATTAAATTTAAATTATTAACAGCTATTAGATATTTAGGAGATGGATTCTTTTATCCATTCTTTGCGTTATACTTAGTTAATAGAGGACTCCTTGAAGCAAGGATTGGTTTTATTTTAAGTATATCACCACTGCTTGCGATAATCTTAAATCCTATTTATGCTAAGATATGTAATAGAATTAAGAAGACTAGAATTACTTTAGGAATAATATCAATACTAGAAGGAATAATGATTTTAATCATTGGCTTCTCTTCTAATTTCTATGTAATTAGTGGTCTTGCTATTCTTATGGCTATTTTTGGATCTTGTCATTATGGATTAATGGATTCATTAATTGCAATATATTCTGATAACTCTCATCAAAAATATGCAGGATTTAGATTATATGGTTCTGCAGCCTATATTATAGCAACTGCTATTGGTGGTTATACATGTAAATATATAAGCTACCAAGTAGCTTTTGGTATTAGTTTTATTTTATTCTTTGGTAGTGGTATCTTATATTTTCTAATTAAAGATATTATTATTGAAGAAGAAAAAGAAGTAGGTAAAACCGATTTTAAAGATTATAAAATAATCTTTAAAAACAAGAAATTTGTTTTCTTTATGTTCTTTTATGGTTTAATGTTAGCTCTAACATTTACTAATAATAATTTCTTTGGAACATATCTTGAAACAAGAGGAATTAATAGTGATGGATATGGTCTAGTATATTCTTATTTTGTATTAATAGAATTAATAGTCTTAATAATACTTAAATATATGAAAAAACAAATATCACCATATATCTTATTAATTGTTTCTGCAATATCTCTTGTAATAAGATTATTAGTATGTTATTTATATGCACCAGTATGGTTAGTAATATTATCATCTGGTTTAAGAGGTGTTGGATATGGAATAATCCTTCATGTAAGTTATCAATATGTTATTGATCTATTAGGTGAGGATAAAGCAACTAAAGGTATAATGCAATGTACTTTAATTTATTCAATCTTATTGTTTATATTTAATAATGTAAATGGTAATTTAATAGAGAATTTTGGATATAAGAATTATTTCTTAATTAATATGATTGCAGCAATCATTTTATTTATTTATTCAATCTTTATTCCAATCATTAATCATAAAAAAGATAATAATGAAATAAATAGCCCAGATTTATAAAATCTGGGTTATATATTTCTTTATTATTTTTTAAAAAAAGAGTATAATATATTGTAATTATAGGATGGATTAATTATGAAGAAAGTAATTGATTTTATTGTTAATAAAAGATTAATCTTTATTATTGTATTTTCTTTAATGGCTCTTGTATCCATGTATCTAATGACTAAGGTTAATATCAATAATGATGTATCATCATATCTAGATCCTAAATCGGATACTAAAGTAACCTTAGAATTGATGCAGGATGAATTTGGTTCTAGTAATCAATATTCATTAATGTTAGAAGATATTAGTTTAGATGATTCAATTCTTTATCAAAAGAAGATTAGTGAAGTAGATGGAGTAACTAGTGTATTATTTGATGAAGAAAATAATTATAAAGATAATAATGCCTTATATACGATATATTTAAAGGATGAAGCATATTCTGATAGTGCTAAAAAATGCGTTAATGAGATTAATGAACTTGTTAGTTCATATCCTCATTACGCGATGGGAACAACTGTAGAAATGCAATTTTTAGGTGATGCGGTAACGCATAATATGGTTACAATTCTCCTTTGGGCGATTGCGGTAGTATTATTGATTATAATCCTTAATTCTAAATCATGGATAGAACCTTTAGTATTTATTATTGTTATCTTTGTTTCAATTATTATTAATTTAGGTACTAATGCTTTCTTTGATAGTGTATCTTTTGTTACTGAAAGTATATGTGCAATTATGCAGTTGGCTTTAGCTATGGATTATTCCATTATGTTCTTACACACTTATATGAGTGTAAAAGAAGAGAATAATGAAATGGATGCTAAAGATATTGTTAAGATTACTCTTAGAAGAGTATTCTTACCAATTCTTGGTTCATCATTTACAACGATAGCCGGTCTTCTTGCACTTGTAACAATGCGCTTTAAATTAGGTGTTGATATTGGGGTAGTTTTAGCTAAAGGAATAAGTATTAGTTTAATTATTACTTTATTATTTATGCCAGGAATAATTATTTTATTCTCTAAATTAATTGATAAAACTAAGCATCGTAATTTATATACAGTCTTATTAGATAAATTACCTTCTATTAAAGATAGAATTGCTAATTTCCAATATAAGACGCGTTTTATTATTCCATCTATTTTAGTAATAATAATTGTTATTGGAGCTATCTTTAATTTTAAAGCAAAATTTGCATATACTTTAGAGACATCATCTAATCCTAATTCATCAATTAATATATCTATTAATAAAATTGAATCTACTTTTGGTATTCAAAACACTGTATGTGTTTTGATTCCTAAAGATGATAATAAAGAAGATGAAATCTTAGAATTAATTAAGAATTATAAATATAATGATAAATATGCATTTAATAATTTTATTTCTTGTAATACTCTACATTATTATGATCAATTAACTAAAGAAGAATTAATTAATTTATTTAATCTACCATCCTTTTTGATAGATGGAATCTATCAAAATGATGAAGAAGAAATAATGTTAAAAGATATTGTTAATTATTTAGAAACATCTAGTTATATTGATGATATCTTTAAGAGCTTTAATGATTATTTATTAATGCTTGATGAATTATTAGATCATCAAGATGAAACATTAGATTCTACAGTCTTTTGTGATTTATTAAATAAGATGGTTAATAATGATATCTATAATAATACTAGAGCAGAAAATATCTTAATAGATATATATGGAGATAATTATCATGATCATACATTTAAAGAATTATATTATTATTTAATTAATAATAATTATTTATATAATAATTTTATGAATCTAAAAAATTATGATAATTATTATAATGAATTAGATAAAGAATATTCTTTAATCGATTTAATTAATTTATTTGGTATTAAGGATGATATTAATGAATTATATAATATCTATGATCATAATTTAAGATCATTAATTAAAATGATTATTGATCATAATATTAATTGTGATAATGATATATATAATGATTATTTAAATGTTTATAATACATGTGATATTATCTTAAATAAAAATGAAGCTCTCGCTTCATCTATTAATAATTTATATATCTATCCTGAATCAGCATTTAATATTATATATTTATTTAGTGATACTAAATCAATGCATGAATTGATTCATTTATTAGATTCTCTAATAAATACTTCTGCTAACTTAGAAAAAGCAAATATGGCTAATTTTCAGCCTCTAATTAAATATTTAGATGAAGAAATAACTGTAGATGAAATAGCTAATTTAACTAATTTAGATAAAGATTTAATTAATGATTATTTAGCTGAATTTAATCTTAAATTAGGTAAATTAGATCAAATAATTGATCAAATTATTGATAATAATATTTTAAATGACCTTCATGATAATATTAAAAATACAATGATGAATAAATTTTCTCTCCTTCATTACGCAATATCCCAAGTAGAAGGAAAGAATTATAATCGGATAGTTGCGAATATGAATTATGATAAAACATCAGATGAACAAGGATTAATATTAAGAGATATTAAGAATCAGATTAAACAAAATTATAATAATACTTATATTGTATCTGAAGGTAGTGCTTATCTGGATTTTGAAGATACTTTCTCTTTTGATTCGATATTAATTAATATTTTATCCTTTGTCTTTATTTTAATTATTATTGCGGTATCATTTAAATCAATTCTTATTCCAATTCTCTTAACATTCTTAATTGAAGGTGCTATTTGGGTAACACTTGGTTTAAGTGTTATCAGTAAACATAATGAATATTTCATTTGTTATTTAATGGTAGTATGTATTCAAATGGGTACAACGATTGATTATGGCATTTTACTTACTTCTAATTATTTAGCAAAAAGAAAAGAATTAGATAAATTACCGGCTTTAAAAGAAGCATTCTTTACATCGCTTCCAACAATTCTAACTAGTGGAATAATCATAATTATCGCATCATTTATTGTTGGTATTGTTAGTGAAGTATCAATTATTTCATCAATTGGTTATCTTTTAAGTAAAGGTACGATAATAAGCGTCTTATTTATTATTTTTAGTTTGCCACAAATATTATTAATATTTGATAAATTAATAATAAGAAAGAAGAAGGAATAATATATGTCTATTGTATCAAGTGCCTTTTTTATCATAACTATTGCTTTAATAATCTATTCATTAATTGTAAGAATAGAAAAAAGAATAATCGCAAGTAAATCTTGCGATTTTTTTAATGTTTTGAGCAATTTATCTAAAAAATATGATAATTAGACAAATAATGATATAATAAATGTAATAGAATAATTATTTAATTAAATTTTATTAAATTGCGTAAAATTATAATTATTTAACGTCTTATTATATGTAGAAAGTATTGATAAAACTAAATATGCATTTAGAAGGAAAATTAACTAATGCACTTAATAGTGGCAATTCTAATCGAATTGATATAGTTTTTGAAGATATATTTAATGAATATTCTAAATTAGTAGGATTTATTATATTTAAATATATTGATGAAGTTTCAGTAGTTGAAGAATTAGTCATTGATGTTTTTATAAAATTTTATAAAACAATTTTCAAAACAAAAATTAATAGTATAAAAGCTTATTTGGTTAAAATTGCTAAAAATACCGCAATTGATTATCTTAGAAAAAATAAGAATATTATTATTAATGATGATGAATTAGTGCTATGTATTACTGATAATGAACATCATAATAATGAATATTATGAATTAATTGATTCAATGAAAATTGTATTAACTGATGAGGAAATAAATATTATTTTGCTGCATGCTATTAATGACTATAGTTTTAAAGAAATATCAGAAAAACTTAATTTACCAATTACTACAATTTCTTCTAAATATTATCGTGCTTTAAAAAAATATAAAAATGGAGTTAAATTATGAAAAAAATCTTACATGTCATTGATGAAAAAAGCTCTATTAATTTAAAATATGATCAAATTAAAGATAATGTGCAAGACATTATTGAAAATAATAGAGTAGAGAAAAATATCAAACCAAAACTATTGTTTAAGGTAATTATGTCATCATTCTTAATAATAGTTACTTTAGTGTTGGGTATCAATTTCACAATTGCTTTTTTCAACAATCAAAAGACATCTCCTATTAATAATCAAGATAATCCTTCACAAGAAGTTGTGACTGAGTCACATTATAAATATAGTGAGGTATACGGAAAGAATGAAAATTCGAATTTAGTACATGTTGATATATCTAATGTTAATTATGAGACTTTAGTATATGAAAATGAAGATAATAATTATCAAGTAATTATCCTTGAAGCAAGAGTAATTGAAAACTATTTTTATACAAATGATAATGATGATTTTTTAAAAGATAGTTTAGTATATATACCACTAGTATTAGATAATAATTATAATGTAGATAATTTGAAAGAATTATTGGTTGATGATAATAGTTTTATTGTTTATATTAATAATCTTAATGATGAATTATCATTTAAGAATGGTGAAGAAGATATTAATTATTATTTAGTAGCTGATCCAATTATTATTTCAAAAAATACCTTTGTTCCGATTAATGAGGATAAAGTAAGATATGATTTATTAAATGAAAATAATGAAGAAACAACAAATGAAGAAAGTAATGTTGATCTTCTAATTGAAGATGGCGCATCATTAGATAGTATTGAAGAGACTGTTAAAGAAGAATTTGGCGAACAAACAGTAAATGATCCATATTCTTATACATATTTTAAGGATGCTTATATCGATCATATTGAAGAAAATGTATGTTATTTCGTGAATGATGATAAACCATATTATTTTAATAGTGGATTCTTTGGTGATCTTAATCCAGTTTTATATTGTTTTAATATACTAATAAAAAATGGTAAAAACTATCTTCAGTATTATAATCAAATTGAATCAACTGGATATAAAACAGGAATGCTCTTTCGGGTTGATAATAATCATATTAGTATTCTTTACAAGAATGATACTACTCAAAGTTTTGAATTGGATTATTTAATCGAAGTAAAATACAAAGATGAAATTATTGATTTAAAAGATGTTCCTATATATTCAAATATTGAATTTACAAGTGCACTTGGTAAAATCAACAACAGAATATGTCACATTAATGTTCTAAAGATGGCAGAAACAGTTGTTACTAAAACAAATGAAATTGCTATATGTAAAACTACTGATGAAGGTTCAATTACATTGAAGCAATATCAAACAAATAATTTACCAGTTAAGAAGTTTTATGTTCACTGGGATGAAATTGAAATCAAAGATTTAGAAGGAAATAACATTTCTCGATTTGGAATAAATGCTGCCTATGTATTAAAACTATATTATGATCGGACATTTGATGGATATAATACATGGTATTCATTAACTTCCATTGAATTTATTGATTATAATACTGATGAACTTGAAGTAGTTACATACATTAGATATTTCTGGAAACAACCACTTCCAGAAAACGCTAGTAATTATATTCGCGTAGGTATAGGTGATTCTACATCTCAAATTTATTATGAAAATGATAATATTTTTGTGGATGCTGATGATAATCCAATCGATAAATATAGTCTACAAGAAAATGATAAGTTAGAAATAAGTGCTTATTTAATCGATAAAGTAAAGCAAGTATTTAAGATTAAATTACTCGAAAAAGCCCCTAATAAGTATAAAACTGAAACATTAAATAATATTAGAATTACGCTTGCAAAATATGATTATGATGGTGATTTCTCATATTTAACTTTTAATAATAGTGATGATAAAGAGGAAAAATACATATCTTATGGAAAAATTGTCGATAGTGACGGCAATAAAATAGACCATATATATACAAATGATACTGTCAATATTATATTTGATTGTACTTATAAGTTTGGTGTTTGGAAGAAATCTATTAATACAATTGTTTTAGTTGAAAGAGCACCTTCTTATTTGATTACTTTATATGTAAGTAAATCGGAAATATATAGAGAATATGAAGATGGCTATTCTACATTTACTTTACCTGTCTTTAAAGATGAAGATGGAAACAATTTATCGTGGTATTATTATGATAGTAATAATAATAAAATAGAAGTACAAGATAGTTTTGTTGTTGAAAAAGAATTAATTTTACATTTAGATGATAAGACTAATTTTAACTTCACTTATGGTGATGAAGTTATAATTAAAGATTCACTATATAATTATGATAATATCGATACATTAATTGTTCCAAATACTTTATTTGGTAAACCAGTTACAAAAATCGAAAAATTACATATGGGCGTTTATAATAATATTATTGTTGAAGAGAATATTGAAATTGGATCAACTGCCTTTTCTTATAATAATGCTAAAACAATTACAGTTTTAGGGAATGGTATTATTTATCCTGGATCTGCGGCATTCAATGGTTGTAAAGCTGAAACAATAGATTTTTGTGATAATGAAGTAGTACTACCAGCTGGCATTTTTGATCATTGTAAGAATTTAACAACAATTAAATCAAAGAAATTAATTTTAGGTGATGTCACTAATGCGTTTTCTTATTGTACTTCTTTAAAGAGTATTACTGTTGAAGGCCATACAGTTGGAAAAGCATGCTTTAGCAATTGCACTTCCTTAGAAACACTTAATATTGATGACATTATATCAATAGATGATTATGGATTCTACAATTGTCCTAAATTAACAAATCTTGATTTATCACATGTTGAAACAATTGGCGCTCAAGCATTCTATCAATCTGCACTTACAGAAATAAATTTACCTAATGTTGTTTCGATTGGTCTTGAAGCATTTAAATCATCTAGTAGACTACAAAGAGTTATTATTGGAAATAAAGTTGAATCAATAAATTCTCGTATCTTATATAATTGTAATAATGTTAGTTATCTAGAAGTTCCTTTCTTAGGAATGGGAAATGTCCATGCGGTAGCATATTATTTCGAATACTATGTTAATTTAAGAGAATGGAGCTATAGTTCTACTGATTGTTATTGCCGATATACAAATGAAATAACTAAACAAGAGATTACAACACGTATTCCACGTTCATTAAAAGAAGTTGTAGTAACAAATGAAGATTATATTCATGCATATGCATTTATTGGTATGGATGCAATTGAACATGTTACATATTTAAAAGAAGTTGTAATGATTGAAAATGAAGCCTTTAGAGATGCATTTATCCAGTTAACCTTCACTGGAGACACATCTAATTTCGATGAAAATTGGAATTTAGGCATTGTTTATAATTAAAAATTATGCACCCTATTTGATATTCTGATAGGGTGCTTTTTTATATACTATATTTTATTATTTATATAAATTAGGTAGTTAATATTGAGCATAAAATTATTGATTTTTTAACCATTCAAAATAGAAAAATAACGCCAATTGAAGTTAAATCCGGTGATAGTATTTTCATTAAATCATTGAAAATATTTAAAGATACATTTACAACTAGAGTTAATGATGGAATTGTTTTATATGATGGTGATATAATAATAGAAGATAATATATTATATTTACCAATTTTTATGAGCGAACTGTTATAAAAACATTAATAACATTGATTATATATTATTTTCTTTTAATAAATGGTATAATTATTGTGAGTTATATATTATAGGAGGATTTATGCAAAAACAATTAACTAATGGGCCATTACTAGATGAAGATGGAAATCTAGTAGAAGCAGGCTTTTCATTTAGAATGGTTAAGGAATATGACAGAAGTAAAATAAAAGCCGGTAAATCAAGAATTAAAGAATGGGATTATTACTATATTGGTAATAATAAATACGGTGTAGCTTTTACTATTGATGATAATTCATTATATGGATTAGGTAGTGTATCAATCCTTGATTTTGAAAAGAAGACATATATTACCGAAAGTAGTATGAAATTTTTTACTAATGGAAAGATTGGTTTTCCAAGTAATTCAAGTGAGGGTGATATTACATGGGATTATAATGGTTATTATCTTCATTTTGTTAATAAAGATAAGAAAAGAGTAATTGATGTCTTTATTGCAAAATATCATGATGATTGTCCATTTGAAGCTCATTTTGAATTAGAGGAGATTATGGATGATTCCATGGTTATCGCAACCCCTTTCTTAAAGAAAGCTCATTTCTACTATAATGAAAAGAAGAATTGTATGAAAGCTAAAGGATATTATAAGTTTAAGAATCAAACAATTGATTTTAGTGATAGCGATACTAGAGCAATTCTTGACTGGGGTAGGGGTGTTTGGACTTATAAAAATACCTGGTATTGGAGTGGACTATCCGGAATTAGTGATGGAATAGAAGTTGGTTTTAATCTAGGATATGGTTTTGGTGATACAAGTGCCGCTAGTGAAAATATGTTATTCTATGATAAAAAAGCATATAAACTAGAAGATGTAGAATTTATCATTCCTAAAGATGATAAAGGAGAATATGATTATTTAAAACCATGGAAATTAGTATCTAAAGATAAGAGTATTGATTTAGATTTTATGCCTTTAATTGATCGTAAAGATATAACCAATTTTATTATTCTTAAATCTTTCCAACATCAAGTATTTGGTATCTTTAATGGAATAATTAAAGTAAATGATATAGTAGTTAAATTTGATAATATTGTATCGTTTGCGGAAAGAGTTACTAATTATTGGTAAGATTAGTGAAGTATCAATTATTTCATCAATTGGTTATCTTTTAAGTAAAGGTACGATAATTAGTGTAATATTTATAATCTTATCTTTACCACAAATATTATTAATATTTGATAAATTAATTGTAAAGAAAAAGCATAATTAATTTTATTTATGATTAATTATGATAAAATATATATAAAGTAACTGAGAAAGGACATTAGAAATGAAAAAATTATTAACATTACCTAATTTATTAAAATGTTGTGCCGCATTATTTGGTTTAGTAGCATTTGTATTAATGTTTACAAATCAATTATATTCTGGTTCATCAATTAGAGTATATGTTGCTTTTGACGATGCACTATTCGGTGATGGTGGAGCAGTAATTAGCTTTATTGGTTATTTATTAATTCTACTTTCAAGTGTTGCAGTATGCTTATTCTTATTCTTAAATTTAGATAAGAAAATGGTTAAATTACTTAACTTCATTTTAGCTGCTGTATTCCTATTAGGTGCAGTATTCGTATTCATCGAAGCAGCAGTTGTTAATGGTAGCTATTCAGTATTCAAATTAACTGCTAGTCCAGTTATTGCTGGTATTCTTGCAGTACTTGCTGGAATCTTAGTTTGTGCTTCTGAATTTGCACCTGACAAGAAATTAGGAAAATAATTTCATTAGCTTAAAAGAAGATTATAGAATGATTATTAATTCTATAATCTTTTTTTAGTTAATATGATATAATATGTAAGAGGTAAAAGAAATGAAAGTATTTA
>ONHH01000005.1 GCA_900317575.1 uncultured Bacillota bacterium
TATTGAATTTGAAGTTATTGCTAAAGCAAAATATAAATCATTGAATGCTCCGATTGCATCTAGTTATATTTATACTAATTATTCACTTGCAAATGATCAATATTTTGAAACAATGGATATTATTAATTGTGCTTTTGCGGTAGCAAATTCATCAGCATCTCTTACTGGTTCAACATTCTTTAATAATGTTAATAATTATATTATTAATAATGCGCATGAAGCTGGTTGTTATGTTGTGATGAGTATTGCACCAGATTCTGAATGGGTGACAATTGCAAATCCAGAAAATAATTTAGTTGATATCTTTGCTGCTAATATTGTTGACGCAATTAATACATATCATTTTGATGGTGTTGATATTGACTGGGAATTCCCATCGGACTCACAAAAAACTTGGTTTACTTCAATGATGAATAAGATTTATAGTGCTGTTAAAGAAAATAATCCTCATCATTTAGTAACAGCTGCAGTTGGCGGAGGAATGTGGCAACCAGCTAAATATGATTTAATTAATTCAATTTCATATTTAGATTATATCAATGTAATGTGTTATGATATGGTACAAGTAGATGGATCATATCAAAATGCGCTTTATCGTACAACCTCATTTCATAATCCAACCTTTAGTGTTGGTAGATCATATACAACTTCATGTTCAATTAATGAAACAATAGGGATTTTTAATAATACTTATGGAATAACTAATGATAAATTAATTATTGGTATTCCATTCTACGCTGTGAGACAAACGAGATCTTATATAGATAGTGCTTGGACTAGTTGGAAGAAGGCTGGTACTAATAATTATTCAACTGTTAAAGCACTTATTACAAATAATGATTATACTTATTATTTTGATGATGCGGCTAAAGTACCTTATGTAGTTAAAAATGATGGAACAGAATTCTATTCATTTGATGATCCGACATCAATTGCTTATAAATGTGATTATATAATTAATAATAATCTTGCAGGAATGATGTGTTGGCAAAATGGATCAGATACTACAGGAGACTTACTTGCCGCAATGAGATTAGGCTTAAATAAATAAAAAAAGAAGAATATAAGATAACTTTAATCTAAGAATATCTTATATTCTTTTTTATATGATTTGCTATTTTATTAAAATAATGGTAAAATATAAAAGATTTGTTGAGGTTTGTATGAAATATATTGTTAAAAATTATCATTCATTATTAAATTTAAAAGAAACAGAAATTGCGATAAAATTAGTAAAGGATACTTTTGAAAGAAAATTAGCTTATAATTTAGATTTACTTCGAGTATCTGCTCCATTATTTGTTGATCCTAATACCGGTTTAAATGATAATTTAAGTGGTAAAGAAAAAGCAGTATCTTTTAAAGTAATGGATAATATGGAACTAGAAATTGTTCAATCATTAGCTAAATGGAAAAGATATGCTTTAAAGAAATATAATTTTGATGTTCATAAAGGATTATATACTGATATGAATGCCATCCGTCCTAATGAAGATTTAGATAATATGCATTCATGTTATGTCGATCAATGGGACTGGGAAAAAGTAATAACAAAAGAAGATCGAACAATTGATTATTTAAAAAAGACTGTTCGTCTTATCTATAAAGCTTTAAAAGAAACAATTGAAGTTGTAAAAAAAGAATATCCAATTCTTAATACAGAACTTCCTGATGATATTTATTTTATTACTGCAGAAGAACTACTTGCACTTTATCCTGATAAAGATAGTAAAGAAAGAGAACATTTAATTTGTAAAGAGCATAAGGCTGTATTCTTAATTGGTATTGGTGATAAACTAAAGAATAATGAAAGTCATGATACGCGAGCTGCTGATTATGATGATTGGAAATTAAATGGTGATTTATTATTATATTATGATATGCTAGATATTGCGTTTGAATTATCTAGTATGGGTATTAGAGTTAATAAAGAAAGCTTAATGTATCAATTAAAAGCTAAAAATGAAGAATTTAAATTACCATTGATGTATCATCAAGCAATTCTTAATGATGAACTACCGCTTACAATTGGTGGAGGTATTGGTCAATCAAGAATATGTATGTTTATTTTAAAGAAAGTACATATTGGTGAAGTTCAATCATCTTATTGGAATCATGATTATCTAAAAGAATTAGAAAAAGATAATATCCATTTATTATAAAACAAAAGAGAAATCCAGGGGATTTCTCTTATTTTTGTTCCATCTTGTTTGGTGCTGATACACCAATTAAATTTAATGCTTGTTTTAGAACAATTCTTACTGCATTGAGGATTGTTAATTTTTCATTAGTTTCATCTACATTATCAGTAATTACTTTTTCATCATTATAATATTGATGTAAATCACTCGCAAGTTCATAAATATAATGTGGTAATTTATGAACTAGGTGTTTTGTGGCGATTTCTTCAATTAAACTTGGATATTTAAGTAATTTTAAACAAATAGATTTTGTTTTATTGAGATCAATATGATTAAAAGTAGAAGTAAGCTTGAATTCACGATTTTCTTTGGCTAATTTTTCAAAGATTCCACAGATTCTTGCGTGAGCATATTGAACATAATATACTGGATTATCATTAGAATGTTGTTTCATCAAAGATAAATCTAAATCCATATGTGTTGATAATGATTTATCTACATAGAAATATCTTAACGCATCAGTTCCTACTTCATCGATTAAATCAATGAGAGTTATTGCTTTACCGCTACGTTTACTCATTTTTAATTCAACACCATTTTCCATTACTCTTACCATCTGTAAGATTTCAACATCAATGAGATTGGAATCACCTCCAACCATTGATACTGCGGCTTTTAAACGATCAATATATCCATGGTGATCGGCACCTAATACATCGATTAAATGGTTGTATCCACGAGATAATTTATTAGCATGATATGCAATATCAGGAAGTAGATAAGTATAAGACCCATCGGATTTAATGATTACACGGTCTTTTTCATCATTATACATACTGGTTTTAAGCCAAGTTGCTCCTTCATGAATATAAGTAAAATCACGATCTTTTAAAAGATTTAAGACATTTTCTACTTGTTTTGTTTCATATAGACTCGTTTCAGAGAACCATGTATCAAATTCAACATTGAAAGTTTTTAAATCTTTCTTTAGATTATTTAATAATTTTTCAGTACCAAATTTTCTAAATAATTGTAAATCAAAATTATTTAGATATTGATCTTGGTAAATATCTCTAAAATCTTTAGCTACTTGAATGATTTCTTTTCCATGATAGCCATCTTCGGGAATTTTAAAATCTAAACCATATAATTCACGATATCTTTCATAAACACTCTTAGCCATATTAGTGATTTGGTTACCAGCATCGTTAACATAATGTTCACGATTTACTTTATAACCAACTTTTTTCATAATATTAGCTAAAGAATCACCATAAGCTGCTCCTCTTCCATGTCCTACATGTAAGAAACCAGTTGGATTAGCTGATACATATTCTAAACATACTGATTCATCATTATGAATATTAGTTGAACCATAGTTTTCTTTTTGTTCATTTATCACATTGATGATTTCAATTAAATAATTTAAATCTAATTCAATATTAATAAATCCAGGTGCAGCAACAGTAATATTTTTTACATGAATTTTTTCTTTATTGATTTTTTGAGTGATTTCATTGGCGATAAGAAGAGGTGCTTTATGAGCAACTTTAGCTAAACGCATTGCGATATTAGTTGCGTAATCACCAAATGATGAATCTTTAGGATTTTCTAAGACGATATCTTTACTATTTTTTAAAATTGATTCATCAAGATAACCTAAATCAGAAATAGCCTTAAAGATTTCACTCCTTATATCATTAGTTATTTTATTTAGCATATTTAGCCTCAACATATTTTTTAATTTCTTGTACTTTATCTAGCTTTTCCCAAGGTAGATCTAAATCATTTCTTCCAAAATGACCATAAGATGCTACTTGTTTATAGATAGGACGTCTTAAATTTAAATTATTGATGATTGATATAGGCCTAAAATCAAAGATATGATTGATAATATCTAATAATTCTTCATGATTATATTTAGATGTTCCATAATCATCAACAAAGATACTTGTAGGTTCTGCTACCCCAATAGCATAAGATAATTGAATTAATAAGCGGTCACAGATTCCACTAGCTACCATATTTTTTGCGGCATAACGTGCATAATAAGATGCTGATCTATCAACTTTAGTTGGATCTTTTCCACTAAATGAACCACCACCATGAGGAGCATAACCACCATAGGTATCAACAATTATCTTTCTTCCAGTTAGACCAGAATCTCCTTTAGGACCACCAATTACAAATCTACCAGTTGGATTGACATAGATTTTAGTATCTTTAGTGATTAATTTAGGATCAATTACTTTATTAATTACTTCTTTAGTAATTAAATCTTTTAAGTATTCTTGAGTTACTTCTTCATCATGTTGAGTAGACACAACAATCGAAGTAATCTTTACTGGATTCTTAAATTCATCATATTCAACGGATACTTGAGTTTTTCCATCAGGTCTTAATTCTTTATGTCCTTCGATTTTTCTTAAATCTGCAAGTCTTTTAGCAAGTTTATGGGCAAGAGTGATTGAAAGTGGCATGTATTCAGGAGTTTCTTTACATGCGTAACCAAACATTAAACCTTGATCACCTGCTCCTTCACCATCTTTAACACCCATTGCGATATCTGGTGATTGTTCATTTAAAGCTACCATTACCGCAAGATTATCAGCATCAAAACCAATCTTTCCTCGGTCATAGCCAATTTCTTTAACTGTATTTCGAACTATTGTTTGAATATCGCAATATGCATTAGTAGTAATTTCACCCATAACAAATACTAACCCAGTAGTAGCACATACTTCACATGCAACATGAGCTTTAGGGTCTTGTTCTAATATATTATCTAGAATGGCATCAGCTATTTGATCACAGACTTTATCAGGATGTCCTTCAGTTACTGATTCCGAAGTAAATATCATTTTATTATTCATAATTTGGCCTCCACATTGTATATTATTATATCACAAGTCTAGATAGTTTTCAAGTTAACTACAAAACTAAAAAGATGGATAGAAATAATGGATAATATTTTATTCTTTCTTACTTGAAAAATAAACCAAAATATGTTATAATAAATATAATACTAACAAATAGATAATATTGTGTTGAAATAGAGAAAAGGTGTAAAAATGTCAATAGTAGAACAAGTTAACAAGATTAAGGAAAGTTTAAAAGAACATCCTGAGGTTAAAGTAGTAGCCGCTGTCAAATATTTTGATGTAAATACAACTAAAGAAATAGTAAATGCAGGGATTAAAGATATAGGTGAAAACCGTAAAGATACTTTCCTTGAAAAATATGAAGCATTGAAAGGACAAGATATTACATGGCATTATTTTGGTATTATTAGAATTCCACCAAAACTTAATGCTCAATTTATTGATTCAATTGATTATCTTCATTCACTTGATAGTATTGATCTTGCTAATGCAATCAATAAAACTAGAAAAGCTAAAGAACCATTAAAATGTTTTGTATATGTTAATATTGCGGGAGCTAAAAATAAAGCTGGTTTAGATGAATCAAAAGTTATTCCTTTTATTAAAAGTCTTGCTAAATATGAAAAGATTCAAGTTATTGGTTTAATGACTACTGGTAAGAATACTTTTGATGTAGAAGAACAAGCATTATATTTTGAAGCAATGCGTAATTTAAGAGATGAAGTACAAGCTTTAAATATTCCTAATTGTCCTTGTACTGAACTTTCAATGGGAATGAGTAACGATTATGAGGTTGCTGTTGAACATGGTGCAACTTTTGTTCGTTTAGGTCAAATCTTTACTAGATAATTTCATTTAATGGAGGGATCCAGATGCTTTTAAAAAAGAAAAAAGTAAATCAAAAAGAATTTGGAACATCATTTGATCGTTTATTAAATTATAATATTACTGAAGATTTAGATATTGATGATCAAATGTTAGAACTTGCAGATAGTCTTCTTACTAATTGTCCAATTTTAGTAAATTTCCAATCAGTTAAAGATGTTGATAAATGCAATCATGTATTATCATTCTTATCTGGAGTTATCTATGCTGTAGGTGGAGAAAGTTACCAAATTGGTAATGAATCTTATCTTATCGCAACCGATAAGGCGTTTGAAGATGGCTCTTTAAAACGTTGGGTTGGCGAATTTAGTATTAAAGACTAATGGCAAATACAATCCAAAATCGTTTTGGTGATTTTGAAAGAATTTTAGATGAAGAAGGATATGTATTAACTAAATTCTTGTCATTAGAAGAACAAAAAGAGATAAGTGATCATTTCAAAAAATGTATTCATTTCTTTGGTGGATATGATGAAGCTGAAAGATGTCGAGCTTATATTAGCTATCTTGATGATGATTTTGATTATGAAATAGCAATTATTCAAGCAAATTATAATAAAAAATATGCTAATATCACTCATCGTCATGTTTTAGGAACTATTTATTCTTTAGGTCTTGATCGTTCTACTTATGGCGATATTATTGTTGATGATGATACGATTACCATTTTTGTATCTAATGATGTTAAAGAATTTTTAATTAATAATTTACATGAAATTCTTCATGAAAGATTAGTATTTAATGAAATTACTGATTTTGTTAAGAAAAATATCAATGAAAAATATATTATATTAAATGTCGCATCGATGAGACTTGATGCCGTTACCGCAAAAGGTTGTAATTTATCAAGAAATGATAGTGTTGAATTGATAAAAAGTGGTAATGTGATGATTAATCATGCGATAATTACTAATATTAATTATCAAGTTAAAGAAAATGATTTATTATCAATTCGTCATTTTGGTCGAATTAAGATTAATCGAATCATTGGCTTATCAAAAAAGGATCGAATAAATTTAGAGGTTTTAATTAATAAATAATATTTATAGGAGTATTATATGGAAAAAGATTATAAAAACACCTTATTAATGCCACAGACTGAATTTCCAATGCGTGGTAATTTAGGAGTTAATGAACCAAATATTCAAAAATATTGGGAAGATATCGACCTATATTTTAAAAGATTAAAGAAAAATGAAGGAATGAAACCATTCTATCTACATGATGGTCCACCATATGCTAATGGACCAATTCACTGTGGACATGCTTTAAATAAATGTTTAAAGGATTTCATTATTCGTTATAAGAGTATGAATGGTTATTATGCACCATATCAACCTGGTTGGGATACTCATGGTCTTCCAATTGAACATGCCTTAACTAAGAATGCTAAAGTAAATCGTAAAGAAATGTCCGTTGTTGATTTCCGTAAATTATGTGAAAAATATGCATATGAACAAGTAGAAATTCAAAAAACTGGCTTTAAACGTTTAGGTGTTTTAGGTGATTGGGATGATCCATATATTACTTTAACTCATGAATATGAAGCTGAACAAATTAGAGTATTTGGTAAGATGGCAGAAAGAGGTTTAATCTTTAAAGGCTTAAAACCGGTTTATTGGTCTCCATCATCGGAAACAGCTTTAGCTGAAGCTGAAATTGAATATCAAGATGTTCCTGTTTCATCAATTTATGTGGCTTTTCCAGTAGTTGATGGAAAAGGAGTTTTAGATAAAGATGTTGAAATTGTTATCTGGACAACTACTCCATGGACAATTCCTGCGAACCTTGCGGTAAGTGCTGGTCCTAAAATTGAATATAGTGTAATTAATGTTCATAATTTGAATCGTAAATTTTTACTTGCAACTGCTTTAGTTGAAGATTTTACTAAATTATGTGGTTATGAATATGATGTTGTTAAGACTATTCAAGGTCGTGAACTTGAATATGTTACTTATAATAATATCTTAATGAACCGTGTATCACCAATTATTTTAGGTGATCATGTAACTCTAGATACTGGTACTGGTTTAGTTCATACTGCTCCTGCTCATGGTGATGATGACTTTAATGTTGGTAAATTATATAATCTACCAATTATGGGAGTTCTTGATTCTAAAGGATGCATGAATGAAAATGCTAAAGAATTTGAAGGATTATATTTTGAAACTGCTAATGATGAAGTAATTAAACGCTTAGAAGAATTAAATATGCTTCTAAAGATTGTTAAATTTACTCATAGCTATCCTCATGATTGGCGTACTAAGAAACCAATTGTCTTTAGAGCTACTCCACAATGGTTTGCGTCAATTGTTCCAATCAAAGAAGAACTTCTTGAATCAATTAAAGGTATTAAATGGTATCCTGAATGGGGTGAAGTTAGACTTTCTAATATGATCAAGGATCGTAAAGATTGGTGTATTAGCCGTCAAAGAGTATGGGGTGTGCCAATTCCAGTATTCTATGCTGAAGATGGTACTCCAATTCTTGAAAAGAAGACAATTGATCATGTTGCGGAATTATTTAGTAAATATGGATCAAATGTATGGTTTGAAAGAGAAGCTAAGGATCTACTTCCTGAAGGCTTTACTCATCCTGGAAGTCCTAATGGTATCTTTAAGAAAGAAAATGATATCATGGATGTATGGTTTGATTCAGGATCAAGTCATCATAGTGCTCTAATGAAGAAATATGGTGTTAAAGATTGTGATGTTTATCTTGAAGGTAGTGACCAATATCGTGGATGGTTTAATGCTAGTTTAATTACTAGTGTTGCGGTAGAAGATAAGGCTCCATTTAAAGAAGTAATTACCCATGGTTTCATCCTTGATGAACAAGGACGTAAGATGAGTAAATCTTTAGGTAATGTCGTTGATCCTGTTCAAGTATGTAATGAATCTGGTGCTGATATCCTTCGTTTATGGGTTTCAAGTGTTGCATATCAATCTGATGTTGCAATATCTAAGAATTTACTTCGTCAAGTAGGAGAAGCATATCGTAAGATTCGTAATACTTTTAGATTCTTACTTGCTAATATCTTTGATTTTGATCCAAATAAAGATAGTATTCCATTAGATAAATTAGGTAAGGTTGATAGCTTTATTGTCGCAAAATTAAATAGTGTAGTTAATGATTGTCATAAAGCTTATCAAGAATATCGTTTTGATGAAGTATACCGTAGCGTTCTTACATTTATGTCTAATGAATTATCTAGTTTCTATCTAGATTATACAAAAGATATCTTATATATTCATGAACAAGATGATCTAGAAAGGCGTCAAATTCAAACAGTATTCTATATGTGTTGTAAAGCATTAGCTACAATTCTTACACCAATTATTCCTCATACAACTGAAGAAATTTATAAATATCTTCCAGGAGATAAATTAGAATCAATTTATTTAGAAGATATGCCTAAGAAAAATGATCATATTGATGAAGAATTAATCAATGATTTTGAAGAATTTATGCTATTTAGAAATGATGTCTTAAAAGCATTAGAAGAAGCACGTAATGAAAAAATTATTGGTAAGAGTTTAAATGCTTGTTTATATCTTGAACCAAATGAAAAGCTTTGTGCTTTAATTAAGAAATTAAATATTAATCTAGCTCAAGTATTCATTGTATCTAAATTAGTAATGACAACTAACCTAGATGGCACAAGCTATCCTAGTGGAAAAATTAAAGTAGAAGCTTGTCAAGGTAAAACTTGTCTTAGATGTTGGCAAATTAAAGATCAGTTAAATGAAGATGGTCTTTGCGAACGTTGTAGTAAAATTGTAAAAAAATTTAATTTATAATTAGAGAAAGGATATCAAAGATGATAATTCATTTTTTTAGAGAAAGAGTTAAGCCAAGAATTGATTTCTTTCAATTAATAGATGGCTATTTTGATACATTACCAAATAGTGAAATTGTATCTAATGATGATGAAGTTAAAATTTGCATTACAATGAATAATTTTGATTTCAAATATTGTTACTATATCACTAAAAGAACTAAAGTATCATCAATTTATCGACTTAATCCTAATTTTATCAATATTAATTTGTATGTAGAAATACCATTTTTCTTACCACAATTTATTAGTCGAATGATTTTTAAAGAAATCAATGATATTTGTGAGAAATTTGAATTACAAATTTATTATGAAAAATATGAAAATATTAAAGCATTTAATATGTTTGAACTTATTGATTATTTAGGAAAAGAAAGAATGGATTATCTCAATGAAAATCCGGATGTTGTTAAATATCGAATTCATATGAATGTCTTGAATGATATGTGTGCTTATCAACAATTATTAGATTATTATCATCAAGTCATCAATTCAGAATTTATTGCTAATAAATATACAATTCTTGCGGATAACAGAACTGGTGAAGTAAGAAATAGTATCATTTGGCCAGCAGGTTCCGCAATGATCTTTCCTCCACATTTGAGTTATATTCAAGTGGTTGAAGATGATAATCTTGTTGCGTTAATACCAGTAGAGATGTTTTATCGTTATGCTAATCGTTATATGTCTGAATTAAAAGATGGTAAGATTAGCTTTAAAGTACTATATTTAAATGAAAAGAGTGCTTTAAAAGTTAAAAAATTAGTTAAGAAAATGCGTAAAGCAATCGTTAGTTTAAATGATTTCACTCAAATTAAATTAACTGATCTTATTGAATATTAAAAAGGAGTCATAAATGAGCGTTAATAAATATATTGATCATACTCTTCTTAAAGCTGTTGCGACAACAGAAGACATTAAAAATCTATGTAAAGAAGCAGTAGAATATGATTTTAAGAGTGTTTGTGTTAATCCAGCTAATGTAAAGATAGCTAAAGATGAATTAGTTGGTAGTGATGTATTAGTATGTACTGTTATTGGGTTCCCTCTAGGAGCTAATACTAAAGAAATCAAAGCTTTAGAAACAGTTGATGCTATTAAAAATGGTGCTGATGAAATTGATATGGTAATCAATATTGGTAAAGCAAAAGAACATGATTATGATTATATTGAAGAAGAAATTAAATTAGTAGTATCAAGTAGTATTGGTAAAACAGTTAAAGTTATTATTGAAACTTGTTATTTAACTGATGAAGAAAAAGTAGAAGTATGTAAAGCAGCTCTTCGTGCTGGTGCATCATTTGTTAAGACTTCAACTGGTTTTGGTACTGGTGGTGCTACTGTTAATGATGTAAGATTAATGCGTGAAACTGTTGGCTCAACTCTTGGTGTTAAAGCTAGTGGTGGTATTCATTCTTATGAAGAAGTAAAAGAATTCATTGAAGCTGGTGCTACACGTATTGGCGCATCTAGTGGAATCAAGATTATGGAAGGAGAAAAAGCAGATGCCTAAACCAACCCCTCATATTCAAGTAGATAAAGATGGCGTTATCGCAGATACTGTCTTAATGCCTGGTGATCCACTTCGTGCTAAATTCTTAGCTGAAAAATATTTAGAAAATCCTGTATGTTTCAATTATATTCGTAATATGTACGGTTATACTGGAACATATAAAGGAAAAAGAATCTCTGTTATGGGTTCTGGTATGGGAATGGCTAGTATTGGTATCTATTCTTATGAATTATTCAATTTCTATGGTGTAAATCGTATTATTCGTATTGGTTCTGCTGGCTCTTATACTAAACAATGTGATTTATATGATTTAATTGTTGTAAAAGAAGCTTTTAGTGAATCAAGCTTTGCGTTCCAACAAAATGGTTCAACTGATACTGTAATTGAAGCATCAAAAGAATTGACTGAACAAATTCTTGAAACTGCAAAAGAACTCAATTATCCTGTTCATTATGGAATTGTTCATTCAAGTGATGTTTTCTATCGAGATGGTAAACCAATTCATGAAATGATGAATGCTCAAAAAGGATGTCTTGCGGTGGAAATGGAAGCTTATGCATTATTCCATAATGCTCGTATTTCTAATAAACAAGCAGCATGTATTCTAACTATTTCCGATTCTTTTGTAACTGATAGACTTACAACTGCTCTAGAACGGCAAAATTCCTTTGACAAGATGATGATTTTAGCCCTAGAAACCGTTATTAAATAAAAACTGACAATCATTGTTTTGTTGAACAAATAATTAATTATTTAATATTTAATAATTAAAATAAAGATTATAATCCTAATTTTCTTGTGAAAATTAGGATTTTTCTTTAATCTTTTTACCTAAATTAGCAATTTGACAATAATTTACTTATTTGTAATAATATAATTGAATTTACAAGGAGGGATATGTTATGTTAAATTCATTTTATCTAATTGGGAGAGTTTGCGCTACTCCTGAATTAAAAACTTATAATAATAGTAGTGGTGATACATTCACTGTTACTAATCTAAGACTTGCGGTAAATAGACCTTTTAAGAACTTAGATGGGGAATTAGTTCCTGATTTCTTTAATATTGTATTATGGGAACTGAATGCTAAAAATGCTTGTGATTTTTTAAGCAAAGGAGATTTAGTAGCAGTAGTAGGTCGCCTTCAATCAAGAACCAGCCAGTTAAATATTGAAGTAGGAGGGGAAGCGGTCACTAAAAAGATTAATAATATCGATATCATCGGTGAGAGAGTTATTTATTTATCTACTAAAGGAAGAAAAGAATTAAATGATGAAATTGATAATTATAATCAAGAAGTAAATAATGATTCCTATTCAGATATAAATGAAGAAGAATAAAGAAGAAATAAGATTATTGATTAACAATAATCTTATTTTTTATTACTCCGTATTTGTTGAAAAAAATGGGATTATATGCTATACTATAATATAGTTTTATATAATAAATTATAAGAGGTAATTATGTTTTTTGTATTATCTTTAATCTTACCAGCTCTAGCAAGTATTAGTGTTTTAATTCTTACTATTATGAATAATTTTGAAATATGGCAAATAATTCTTTTTCCAATTCTAAGCTGGTTACTTATTTTTATCATAATTTGTATATCAATTTTATTATCTCTTCATTTCTTAGGTATTAAATATGCTAAGACTGATGATCCATTTGATAAGAAGAGATGGCGTTTTATGAATGATGTTTCACGCTTTTCTTGTTTTTGGCTAGGATTGAGAAGAAAAGTAGTGGGTTTAGACAAGATAAAAACTAATAATACAATTGTTTTTTATTCTAATCATGTTCATTTTACGGATATTATTCTTTATGATTTAGTTTTTATTAAATATCCAAGAGCATCAATGTATAAAGAAGAACATAATACTAATCCAATCTTTGGTAAAATGGTTCAAGCCTTAGGTGGGGTTGCGGTTGATAGAAAGAATGATCGTAGTGCCCTAATGAGTGTTTTAAAGATAATTGATAAGGTAAAAAAAGGGGTAAATTTTATGATTTATCCAGAAGGAACTAGATCTAAAGATTTTATGGTTGGTCCATATCATCCTGGTAGTTTTAAGATTCCGGAAAAAACTCACGCAACAATTGTTGCGGTGGCAATTGATTATGGTAAGCATGTTCCATGCTTCCTACCATTTGTTAGAACTAATGTCTATGTAGAAATTGTTGATGTTAAAGAATATGAAGAATATAAAGATTATAATACTCAACAATTAGCTGAAATGTTTCATGATGAAACACAAGAAGCTATTAATAAAGCGAGAATGAAATATAAATATTTAGAGGTAAAGAAAAAATGAGAATGGTTGATTTAATAATTAAAAAAAGAGATGGCTATGAATTAACAGAAGAAGAAATCAAATATATTATTCATGGTTATATCAATAATGAGATACCAGATTATCAAATATCAGCTTTTTTAATGAGTGTATTCTTTAAAGGAATGACTGAAAGAGAACAATTATCATTTACAATGGAAATGTTAAATAGTGGAGAAAGAGTTGATTTATCAAAAATTAATGGTGTAACTTGTGATAAACATTCTACTGGTGGTGTTGGTGATAAAACAAGCTTAGTAGTTATTCCTTTAGCATCTGCTTGTGGCGTCAAGATGGCTAAAATGAGTGGTAGAGGATTAGGTCATACTGGTGGAACCTTAGATAAACTTGAAAGTATTCCTGGATTTAAAATTGAAATGGATCCTGATGAATTCTTTAATCAAATTAATGATATTGGTCTTGCTATAATCGGTCAAACTGCTAATATTGCTCCAGCCGATAAATTACTATATTCATTAAGAGATGTAACTGGTACAATTGAATCAATTCCGCTAATTGCATCATCTATTATGTCGAAAAAGATTGCAAGTGGAGCAGATACTATCGTTCTTGATGTAAAAGTTGGTGAAGGTGCTTTCATGAAAAATCTTGAAAGTGCTGAAAAATTAGCTAAAGCGATGGTTAAAATTGGTAATTTAGCAGGTCGTAAGACAGTTGCAACACTTACTGATATGAATGAACCACTTGGTTGTGCGGTTGGTAATAGTGTAGAAATAATTGAAGCTATTGAAACATTAAAAGGACGTGGCCCTAAAGATTTTAGCTTTTTATGCATGAGCTTTGTTAAAGAAATCTTAATGATTACTGGTATGGCTAAAGATGAAAATGATGCAGAAATTCAAGCAAATGATGCATTAAATAGTGGTAGAGGCTTAGAACAATTAAGAAAAATGATTGAACATCAACATGGAGATCCTCGAGTAATTGATAATTATGAATTATTAAATACTTCTAAAGATGTTGTTGATATCAAATATAATGGTTTAAAATCTTATATTAAGAATCTTCATGCGTTAAAGATTGGTGAGGCAGCAATGCTTCTAGGTGCTGGTCGTGAAACAAAAGAAGATAAGGTTGATTTAGGTGTTGGTATTGTTTTAAGAAAGAAAGTTGGCGATATTGTTAATAATGGTGATGTTATCGCAACTCTTTATACTAATCATAAGAATATTGATCGAGCTATTCAAATGGTTAATGATGCCTTTGAATATTCAATCAATGAAGTTCCAGAAATCAATAAAATCTTAGAAATAGTGAGGTAGAAATGATTAATAATAATTATAAGAAGCATTTTCTTCATTATATTAGCTTTGATACTCAATCTAATGAAGAATCAAATACTTGTCCATCTACTGAAAAACAAAAGCATTTAGCTAAAGAATTAGTAAAAGAATTAATTGCTATGGGCATTAAAAATGCTTTTATGGATGAAGATGGATATGTTTATGGCTATCTAGAAGCTAATAATGATTCTAAAGAATGTGTAGGTTTAATTGCTCATATGGATACATCCGATGAAGCAAGTGGAAAAGATGTAAAACCGCAAATCATTAATAATTATGATGGCTCAATCATTAATGTTAATAAAGATTTAGGTATTATTCTTGATCCTAAAGTTTTTCCGGTAATGCTTGAACAAATTGGTCATGAATTAATTACTACTGATGGTACAACTCTTCTTGGTGCTGATGATAAAAGTGGTGTTGCGATAATCATGACTGCCGTAGAAGAAATAATTAATAATAATCTTCCTCATGCTAATATCATTATTACCTTTACTCCTGATGAAGAAATTGGAAGAGGTGCAGATCGCTTTAATCTTGATTATTATAAAGAAAGAAATTGTTATCGTGCTTATACCATTGATGGTGGAAGTGCTAATATCATAGAATTTGAAAATTTCAATGCTGCAAGTTGTATAGTTACAATTACTGGTAAATCGATTCATCCTGGATCTGCTAAAGATAAACTAATTAATAGCCAAATTCTTGCTATGGAATTCTTTAATAAACTTCCAAGTGATATGCGTCCAGAAAAAACTAGCGATTATGAAGGCTTTAACCATTTAACTCAAATTAAAGGTACTACATCAGAAACGATAATGCATTTTATCATTCGTAATCATGATAAGAAGATCTTTAATGAACAAAAAACTCTATTTATTACTATTAAAGATGAAATGAATCAAAAATTAGGTGAAGATTTAGTTAATGTAGTAATTAAAGATTCTTATTATAATATGAAGGAAATAGTTGAAAAACATCCAGAAGTATTAAAATTTGCTGAAGATAGTTTAAAAGAAGTCGGATTGGTTCCAAAATATGAACCAATTCGTGGTGGTACTGATGGCGCAAGATTATCTTTTGAAGGTATCGTTACACCAAATCTTGGAACTGGTGGTCAAAATTATCATGGACCATTTGAATATGTAGATGTTGATGAAGCATCTTTAATGGTAGAAGTAGTAAAGAGATTAGTAAATAAGTTTTAATAATTAATATTTAATTAACAAAACTATGCTATAATTTAAGTGAATAGGAGGTTAATATGAGCTTTAAAGTAATAACTGATGGATCATGTGATCTAACTGATGAATTAATTGAAAATAATAATATTGAAGTTGTTCCTTTTTATGTAAGTATGGATTCTGTTCACTATTATAAAGAAAAAGAAGAAATTGGTATAATGGATTTTTATCAACAAATGGTTGATAATCCGAATATTTATCCTAAAACTTCGATGCCAACATCTGTTGATTATGAAAATGTCTTTAATAAATATGCTAGTCTTGGTATTGATATGATTTGTATTTGTATTACTACTAAATTTAGTGGTTCCTTTAATAGCGCAAATCAAGCTCGAGAAGAAGTATTAAAGAATTATCCTAATATTAAAATTGAAGTAATTGATGCTACTATTAATACCTGTATTCAAGGCTTATTAGTTCTTGAAGTATGTCGAATGGAAAGAAATGGTTTATCAATTGAAGAAGCAGTTAATTATACAAATTCTATTAAAGAAACTGCTAGAATCTTCTTTACCATTGGAAGCCTTGATTATTTAAGACATGGTGGAAGAATTGGTAAATTAAAAGGATTAATTGCCGCAACATTAAAAATTAAACCTTTAATCGTCTTAAAAGAAGGAGAAATTTTTAGTGATGGTGTAGCTTTTACTAAGAATCAATCAATTGTTAAAGTATATAAGAATTGTGTTAAATTCTTTAATGATAATAAATTAGATTATCATGATTATAATTTTATTATTGGAACAGGAATTAATCATGAAGATTATGAAAAATTAAAATCTAAATTAATATCAGCATTTCCTGATGCTGCTTTCCCCTTTGGTCAGATTGGCGCAACCATTGCGGTCCATACTGGTCCATATCCAATTGGGGTAGGAATTATTAAAAGATATGATGTTTAAACTTAAGAGGAGACTCTTAAGTTTTTTTTAAATGAAATCGTTGAATTATTCGCAATACTATGATATAATAATTAAGAAATAAGGATATTTGAGGTGTGATATGAAGAAAATTGCCTGTTTTGAAAAAGTTTCTTTTGATAATTTTAAGGATGCTTTCTTAAAATATAAAGAAAATACACCCCTTCCAATCATTCAAAAGATTTATGATGATATCATTTTACCTAAAAGAGCTACTAAAGGTAGTGCTGGTTATGACTTTTTTATGATTGATGCGGATGTTATTAAATCAAATCAAACATTATTAATACCTACGGGTATTAGATGTAAGATGGAACCTGGATGGGTTTTAAATATCTATCCTCGTAGTTCTTTAGGCTTTAAATATCGTCTTCAATTAGATAATACTGTTGGTATTATTGATAGTGATTATTATTATTCAGATAATGAAGGTCATATTTTTATTAAAATTACTAGTGATGCTAAAACTGAAAAAGAATTATTACTTAAAAAAGGAATGGCTTTTGCACAAGGAATATTCTTAGAATATGGTATCACATATGATGATGATGTAACTGAAGAACGTAATGGTGGCTTTGGTAGTACCAATAAAATATAGGATTTTTTTATGAAACCAAAATATTTAAAGATTGATAATGGAAATGCTAAGATTAGAGATTTTAGTCTTGTTGATTTAGCTCATAAATATGGAACTCCCTTATTTGTTCTTGATCAAAAAGAATTAATCGATAATATTAATGATTTTAAATCTTATTTTCATTCTAATCTTTTCAAATCTAATATTGTTTATGCTTCTAAAGCATTATTAGTACCAGAATTAGTTAATATTTGCAATAATAATCATCTTTTTATAGATGCAGTTAGTTTAGGTGATTTATATGTATTAAAAGAATCACATTTTGAAATGAAAAATGTGGTCTTTCATGGTAATAATAAATCGATTGATGAATTAAAATTTGCAATAGAAAATGATGTAATTATTGTTGTTGATAATTTAGAAGAATTAATGATGCTAAAAGAACTTAATCCATCTAAGATTAGAACTATGGTAAGAATTAATCCAGGAATTGAAGCTCATACTCATAAATATATTCAAACTGCCTTAAATAAGAGTAAATTTGGTATCAATATTGAAGATGATGAACAAATAAATCAATTGATGAAGATTTATTTAAATAATTCAAATTTAGTATTATTAGGTTTTCATTCTCATATAGGGTCGCAAATTTATGAAAAAAATGCATTTTTATTAAATGCTGATAAAATGATGCGCTTTAGCAAAAAGATTAGTGATTTATATCAATACCATCTATCATCAATTAATTTAGGTGGAGGATTTGGTATCAAATATGTAGAAGAAGATCAAGGATTAGATTTAAAAGATTGTCTTAATGCGTTAAGAGATAGAATTGAAGAATTAACAAAAGAATTAGATTTTAAATTAGAATCGGTATATATTGAACCTGGTCGTAGATTATTAGGTGCTTCATGTATTACATTATATACTTGCTGCAACACTAAAACTAATCTAGGTGGTCATAAATATCTATTTATTGATGGCGGAATGACTGATAATATTCGTCCTGCCTTATATCAAGCTAAATATCATATGGATATCGCAAATAAGATGAATGATGAAAAGAATCAAGTATTTGATGTCGCGGGGAAATGCTGTGAATCAGGGGATTTAATTGGAACTGATATTCACCTTCCAAATATAAATCCTGGTGATATCTTAATAGTATATTCAACCGGTGCTTATACTTATTCAATGTCATCTAATTATAATAATATGTTAAAACCTGCAGTTATCTTTTTAGATGATGATGTTAAAATAACTGCTCGAAGACAAAATTTAGAAGATTTAATGATTTTATTTAAAAACATTCAATAGTGGAGGAACTATGAAAAAAGAAGATGCGTTAGTTGTATGGAAAAGAGAATTTGGAGATGTTGATTTTGCTCATGACTTTTCTGGAAAGAAAATTAAAAGAGCAGATTATCAAATTGAAAATCAAGTTGGATGGGTAGTATCATATATTATGCCTTTAAATAAAGGTGGAAAAGATACTCCAGATAATATGATTATTCTTAACCACGCAACAGCTTATGAAAAAGGTGATTTATATCCTTTATTTGAAGTAGTTGGTACTAAATATGAAATTAAATATGATAGTGCTGATGATTTCTATTATATCGAAAGAATTATTGAAGAATAATTATGCGAATTATTGCTGGAAAATACCGTGGTGCTAAACTCAATACCTTAGAAGGATTGACAACTAGACCTACGCTTGACGCAACAAAAGAAGCAATCTTTAATTCGATTGGTTCATTTATTCCTGATTTCATTACTCTTGATTTATTTGGTGGTAGTGGAGCTTTATCTCTAGAATCTTTATCAAGAGGAGCAAAGAAGAGTATCATTAATGAAATTAATAATGATGCATTAAAGATTATTGAATCTAATAAGAATAAATTAAAGATCAAAAATGAATTAATAATTGAAAAAATGGATTATAAAGCATGTCTTAAAAAATATCAAAATCAAAAATTTGATATAATCTTTATTGATCCACCTTTTAGAATGAAGGTAATCGATGAAATTAATCAATTTATTATTGATAATGATATGATTATTGATGGTGGCTTTATAATTGCTGAATATCCCAAAGAAGATGTAGTTGAGAAAGAATATGAAGGATATAATATTAAATTATGTCGTGTATATTCATCAAGTGAGATTCTAATATTAGAAAAAGAGGAAAGATAATATGATAATTGCGATATACCCGGGGACTTTTGATCCAATTACTAATGGTCATTTAGATATTATTAAAAGAACAAGAAATCTATTTGATAAATTAGTTATAGTTATCAATGAAAATATTGAAAAAAAGACGCTCTTTAATGTTAAAGAACGTCTAGATATGATTAAAGAATCAATCAAAGATTTTAATAATGTGGAAGTATTAACTACTTCTAAATTAACAGTTGATTTTGCTAAAGAAATTGGGGCTAGTGTTATTATTCGTGGATTAAGAATGGTCTCTGATTTTGAATATGAATTACAAATGTCAACTTTTAACCATATTTTAGATGAAAAGATTGAAACAATCTTTGTAATGGCTGATTACAATTATTCATTCTTATCTTCATCTAGTGTTAAAGAAATTGCATTATTTAATGGTGATATTTCATCATTTGTTCCTAAACATGTTGAAATTGCTTTAAAAAATCGATTAAAAAAATGACTACATAAGTAGTCATTTTCTTTTATTCTATTGTTTTTTTATAAGCATACCTGCGTTTATGTAGGACATTATCGAATGATTTCCATTGATTTTGAATTGAATTATTGTCTTCAAGATTTAAATTAGTTTCTGCATATTCAATTTCCGGATTTTGGAGCATTAGCATTGTTTGATGAATGATTGCTGATGCGATACCTCGCATTTTATATTCTGGAAGAACACCAATTAAGCCTAAATCGATTACTTTTGGATGCTTTATTGCTTTAAGGAAAGTTGGAAGATGATGTAAATAAAGATGTCCTTTAGCTTTTTGAGCAGCTTTTGCAATAGAAGGGAAGCATAGACCAAAGCATACAACCTTATTATTTTCATCTAAGATTACCGCAACAAATCTTGTATCAATAATTAATTTGAAATTATCAATCATCATTTTCTTCATTGCTTTAGTAAATGGTACGGTACCATAAATATCTTCATATGTTTCATCTAAGATTTCAAAGAAAGCATCACCATATTTTTTGATAAAATCTTTAGCATTCTTACTTTCACCAAAATGAAGATGATATCTACGCATCATTAAAGAACTTAAACGTTCTAATTTTTCATCTACGACTTCAGGAGCTCTTAATTGTCTTTCAGTCCATCCTACTTCTTTAACAAAACCATAATTTTCAACTAATTTTTGATAATATGGATAATTATATTGTTCTTCAAAAGTAGATAATTGATCAAAACCTTCAACTAATAAACCTTCTCTTTCAAGATCAGAGAAGCCTAAAGGACCGACAATTGTGTCAAGTCCTTTTTCTTTAGCCCATTTACAGCATTCATCAAATAGTGCATTAGCTACTTCTTGATCATCTATAGAATCAAATCTAGTAAATCTTACTTTTTTTTCATTCCATTTTTGATTAGCTACTTGTTGATTAATTGCTTGAATACGACCTGCTACTTTTCCATCTTTAAAAGCTAAAAAAGAAATATATTCACTTTGATCTTTATAAACATAGTTAGGTTTAAACATTTTCTTTTCGTCCATATAAAGGGGTGGAACGAAATAAGGATTATCTTTATAAAGTACTTTTACAGGCCATTCAATAAAGGTTTTAATGTCTTTTCTTGATTTTACTTCTCTAATTTCAATCATAAATTAGCGGTGGATGGCATGGAAGCAGAGACCGATTCCATCTGGACCACAGTGGCTTCCAGCTGTTGGATTAACCATAACATATTCAATCTCTAAATCTTGACCAAATTTTTCCTTCATTAAATTGCCAACTTGAGTTGCAAGTTCGATATTATCACTATGGCCAATAATTACTGGCCAATCTTTGACGTGATCTCCTAATTCTACTGCATAATCTACTAGCTTCTTAACAGCACCAGAACGACCTTTTGCTTTAGAAACAGAAGTCATTACACCTTCTTGACTCATATAGATGATTGGTTTAATACCGATTAAACCACCCATAATTGCTGAGAAATTACTGATTCTACCACTATGCTTAAAGAAATCTAAGGTATCAGTAAAGAAATAAGTTGCGACATGTTCAGCAAGTTCTGTACCATATGCTACTAATTCTTCAGCACTTAATCCTTCACGATATTTTTCTACGACCTTTTTTACTGTAAAATATGAATTAATGGTAATGCCTTTTGCATCAATTAGATAAACTTTACGATCTGGGTATTTATCTTGTAATTCTTCAATAGCAATATGCATTGAATTAAATGTACCAGACATAGCGGCAGAGAAGTGAATATATAGAATATCGTTTCCTGCTTGAAATTCTGGTTCAAAATAACTCATATATTTTTCTGGACTTAATCCACTAGTTTTAGGAATAGTACCATTTCTTAATTTAGCATAGAATGGTTTATAATCAAATTCATCCCAGGTTTCATAAGGATATACTTCTTGTCCATCAATACTATATGGCATTGATATTAATTTAAGACCTAATTCTTTAGCATTTTGTTTAGTAATATCACTATCACTATCTGCAAATAAAACTAACATATTCTTACCTCCGTACTCATATATTATACCATTTAATTTAGTTAAAAGCAAATTATTGAGTATTCTATGAGATGTAATAGTAGAAAAAAGAAAGAAAATATAGTAAAATATAAGGGAAAAGAAAAGAGGTAAATATGATTAATATTGTAGTAGATTGTTATGGTGGAGATCGTAGTCCCCAAGCTAATATTGAAGGGGCAGTTAAAGCTATCAATGAAGACAAAGAATTAAAATTATTTTTAACTGGAAAAGAAGAAGAAATTAAGATAGAACTTGCGAAATACGAATATAATAAAGAACAAATTGAAATTATTAACGCAACTGAAGTAATTGATTGTAATGAATCACCTACTGAAGCTATTAAGAAAAAGACTGATAGTTCCATGGTTAAAGCTTATGAATTATTAAAAAATAATTCAGATATTGCTGGTATGGTTACATTAGGTTCAACAGGCGCAATGCTTGCTGGAGCTGTTCTTAAAATTGGCCGTGTTAAAGGCGTTAAAAGACCAGCTTTATGTCCAATTATTCCAACAATGAATGGTGGAATTGTTGCGGTATGCGATAGTGGTGCTAATGTCGACTGTGATCCTATTTGGCTAGAACAATTTGCGGTAATGTCATCACTTTATATGCAATTTGGTTATAATATTGAAAAACCTCGTGTTGCATTACTAAATATCGGTACTGAAGAAGAAAAAGGTGATGCTTTAAGAAAAGAAACTTATCAATTATTAAAGAATAATGATTCAATAAACTTTGTCGGTAATATGGAAAGTAGAGACTTTATCAGTGGTAATTATGATATCGTTGTCTGTGATGGATTTGCAGGTAATGTATTATTAAAATCTACTGAAGGTACAGCTTTAGAATTATTAAAATTATTAAAGAAATCAATGACTAAGAATTTTAAATCCAAGATGGGTGCCCTACTTCTAAAAAAAGAAGTATATGGTATTAAAGATATGATGGATTATAATAATTATCCAGGAGCTATTCTTCTAGGTGTTAATAGTTTAATTGTTAAGAGCCATGGTGGAGGAAAAGCAAGCTCAGTATATCATTCAATTAAATTAGTTGCAAAGCTATCTAAGAATGATATTAATGGAGTAATTAAAGACAAATTCTTTCAAAAAGTAGAATAGAAAAAAGAGCCTTATGGCTCTTTTTATTCTTTATTATAGATATCATTAATTTTAGTGTATAAGAAATCCATCGCAACTTGATTATGACCACCATCTGGTATGATTAAATCCGCATAGACCTTAGATGGTTCAACAAACGCAAGATGCATTGGTCTAACACTTGATAAATACTGGGTAATAACTGATTCTAATGAACGTCCACGATCAATAATATCTCTTTCAAGTCTTCTTATAAATCTAATATCATCAGGTGTATCAACAAATAATTTAATATCGAAGATATTTCTTAATTTTTTGATTGCAAAAATTAAAATTCCTTCAACAATAATTACTTTTGCAGGTTCTAGATGTTCAGTTTTTTCTAATCTTGATGAAGTTACGAAATCATATAATGGTTTATCGATTGCGATACCATTCTTTAAATCCTTTATATGTTTGACCGCTAGATCAATATCTAATGCATCTGGATGGTCATAATTTCTTTTTCCTTCTTCATCAAGAGGAATAAAAGGTTTGTTCATGTAATAATCATCAATTTTGATATGAACACAAGGTCCTCTTTTTATAGCTTCATCGACTAATTGTTGAGCTATAGTTGTTTTTCCACTGGCAGTACCACCAGCAATACCGATAATAATAGTTTTCATAGTTTTAACTCCTGTCCTATTATAGCAAATTTTAAAAATAATTAGATTATTTTGAATAATAATTTTTCTTTTCTTGGAAAAGAATAAATAATTATGTTAAAATATTTATGCGAATAATAAAACAAGAAATAATATTATTTTAATAGGAAATTATGGTTAAATAATATTTATATATAATGTAATAAATTTAGTCTATTTTTATATATTTTATTTTAATTGTTGAATTATTTAAGATAGAAACGTTTTATAAGTGAAGAAGAGGAATTGCTATGTATCGAGAGTGTTCCGAAGAAGAATTCAATCAAAAATATTATTTGTATTATAAAGAGTTATTTAGAGTAGCTTATGGCTATGTAAATAATCGTGATGACGCAGAAGATATTTTACAAAATGTCTTTATTAAGTTTTTAAAATATTATAATACTTTTGAGAATTTAAATCATGAAAAATATTGGTTAATCAGAGTAACAATTAACGAATCTTTAAGTTTAATTCGCAAAAGAAAGAATTCTCGCTTCGAATGCAATAGCGAATTATTTGACAATCTCCCAGATTCTTCATCCAATTCAACTGAAAACTATGATGCTTTAAGAAAATGTATAAACTCTCTACCTAATAAAGAAAAAACTATTATTGTTTTGTATTATTATAATAGTTGTTCAGTTGAAGAAATTGCTCATAGCATAAAGCTACACCCAAAATCCGTGTATCGCCTCTTAAGAAAAGCTAGGAGCAGAATAAAATTGATGATGGAGGATAAATA
>ONHH01000059.1 GCA_900317575.1 uncultured Bacillota bacterium
ATTGTATAATCTTCATCTAAATACCATGTATAATTTGAACTTTTAATTATATAATAGCGATCAGCTCCATTCACATATAAATTCATTGGTAAATTATCGTCATCAACATCTATTCCATACCATGTTTCAGTATTATTTATATTATATATTACATTTGTATATAAACACTCGAAATCTTGTTTTGTAAGATTAAATTCTTTACCATATAATTCCATACAATTTTTATCAATATAATATAATTTCTTATGACTAATAGTTGATAAAACTCTTCCATTAAGAAAACTCTTATCATTAAAATAAATTTTTTCTAACTTTGGATTATTTTTTTCAAAATTATCAGAATGAATTTCAATATTGCTATCAATATATAATTCCTTCATATTTTTTGTTTTAAAATTATCTGTAATATATTCTATATATAAATCAATATGATTTCTATCTTCATATTCAATTATTTTTCTTATTGTAATTAGTTCTTTATCCACAAGACTTAAGTTAATTCCATCGATTGCACAATATCTATCTATAGTACGTGGTAGAAAAAGGTTTTTATTTGGAATATCAAAATTTAAATTTCTATAAGAATTTACTAATTTGAAATCTATTTCCTTATATTGTTCGTTATATTCATCTAATTTCATATATTTACTACTTCGTGTAAATTTATAGAAGAATAAGCCCATTAATATTGATAAATCTAACATTAATATTATGAATGATATTGATAAAATTTTTCTTGCATTACTCATAAACTTTCTCCCATCCAGCATAAATGAAAGTAGGATTATATATGCTATCTTTATTAGATTCTTTATATATATCTTCAATTATTTGATTTTTAAAATCAAATAAGGTAGTACATTCTTTATCTTGGTACCAACCTGTAAATTTATATCCTGGTCTATATGGATCTTTTGGGATATAATCAATTACTGTATCAAAATAATAATCATAGCCATATGATAAATCATCATAATTTAGTTCATAAATTACATTTGGTTTTAATAAACGATAAAAATAAGGATATTTTTTTACATCATCTCTATTTAAGAAAAAATCTAAATTCATAGGAAAGCCAATAAAACATAAATAATCAGTTGGAACACTAGAAAGTTCTATTGGTTTTGAGAAATATATTTTTCTATTTCTATTAATATAACTATTTGACTGTTCAATTACACCAGACCATCCAAATTCTTCTACAGATATACCATCAATATAAGTTGGAATAAAAATATTATCTAAAGAATTTTCATCACCAATATTCAATAATTTTGTGATTTTTATAAATGAATGGTCATCATATGATCTAATTTCATATTCAAAATAATCATTCTTTACATTCAAATCGTACACACTTTTCTCATCAGGTTCGATTTTATAAAGCAATGCACAACTCGTGAAAGAAAAAATAAATAATACTGTAAATACAAATAATACGCCTAGAGATGCATATAACCAATTTCGATTTTCCATTGTCTTTACCTCAATAAATTAATCAACTAAATAAGTATATATCATACTTATTCATATTATATCAAACTAAAAATAAAAAAACAATAGAATCAATTATTCTATTGTTTTCTGTTGTAATTATTTTAATTCTGCTAAATATTTAATAGTTCTAACCATTTGTGTAGTATATGAGTTTTCATTGTCATACCATGCAACAACTTGAACTTCAAATAAGTTATCACAAATTGGAGTAACCATTGTTTGTGTAGCATCAAATAATGAACCATATCTCATACCAATTACATCACTTGATACGATTTGATCTTCATTATATCCATAAGATTCACTTGCAACACTCTTCATATAATCATTGATAGCTTCTTTAGTTAAGCCTTCTTTTTCAACTACAGCTGTAAGAATTGTTGTAGAACCTGTAGGAACTGGAACTCTTTGAGCAGAACCAATTAATTTACCATTTAATTCAGGAATAACTAGGCCGATTGCTTTAGCTGCACCTGTTGAGTTAGGAACGATATTAGCAGCACCAGCTCTTGCACGACGTAAATCACCTTTTCTGTGTGGTCCATCAAGAATCATTTGGTCACCAGTATATGCATGAATTGTTGACATGATACCAGATTTAATTGGAGCAAAATCATTTAATGCTTTAGCCATTGGAGCTAAACAGTTAGTAGTACATGAAGCAGCTGAAATAATATTATCTGCTTTAGTTAATGATTTTTCATTTACACCATAAACAATTGTAGGTAAGTCTTTTCCTGCTGGAGCAGAAATAACAACTTTCTTAGCACCTGCATCAATATGAGCTTGTGATTTTTCCTTAGAACAATAGAAACCAGTACATTCTAATACTACATCTACCTTTAAAGCTTTCCAAGGTAAATTTTGTGCTTTTGGTTCAGCATAAATAGTAATTTCTTTACCATCAACTGTGATAGAACCAGGAACTTTAACAGTTTTTCCATCTTCTTCAAATTCAGGTTCTTTACTTGAAACTGTGTGAAGATTTTCACCAATACGACCAGTATAACCACCTTGGGCTGTATCGTACTTTAATAAATTTGCTAGCATTTTAGGACTTGTTAAATCGTTAATTGCTACGATTTCATAACCGGCAGCACCAAACATTTGTCTGAATGCAAGTCTACCAATACGGCCAAATCCATTAATTGCTACTCTAACATTTGCCATTTTTATATCCTCCTTTAAATGGTCTTTTATTTTCCTTTATTATTTTACCACTTTTTTACTTTTCCTTCAAGTGTTTTACTAAAAGCCATCTATGTAATCGGTTTTAAATCATTTTGATTTTTTAGTTTATTTAAAAGTGCTATAATCATTATGGTGAATAAATATGAATAAACATTATGAAATGGATATGACAGAAGGTAATCTATTTCTTAAAATGATTCGCTTTTCAATTCCCTTAATATTAACTGGAGTATTACAACTATTATATAATGCAGCTGATTTACTTGTAGTTAGTAATTTTAGTGGAGATAAGGATGCGTTAGGAGCAGTTGGTTCAACTGGTTCTTTGATAAATCTAATCGTTAATTTATTTATGGGTCTATCTGTTGGTACTAATGTCTTAGTAGCACGAATGTATGCATCTAAAAATGATGAAGGAATGAGTAGAGTAGTTCATACTGCAATCATTACTAGTTTTGTAATTGGTATTGGTGTAGGTGTATTTGGAATCTTTACCGCAAGACCCCTTCTTCATTTAATGAGTAATCCTATTGAATTAAGCATTGTCTATTTAAGAATATATTTTATTGGCTTGCCATTTAATTTATTATATAATTTCTGTGCAGCAATCTTAAGAGGAGTTGGAGATACTAAAAGACCACTATATTTTTTAAGTATTGCGGGGCTTATCAATTTCTTGCTCAATTTATTATTTGTAATTGTATTTAAGATGAGTGTAGCAGGAGTAGCTTTAGCTACAATCATTTCTCAATTTATTTCTTGTGTACTAATTATTATTTGTTTAATGAAAACTAAAGAAAGTTATCATTTTAGTTTTAAAAAATTAAATATTAGCACTAAAGAACTTAGAGAAATGATGAGAATAGGGCTTCCTGCCGGTCTTCAATCTTCTATCTTTTCAATATCAAATGTCTTAATTCAATCAAGCGTTAATGCGTTTGGTGCAACGGCTATTAATGGAAATTCTGCTGCCCAAAGCCTTGAAGGTTTTGTTTATACATCAATGAATAGTGTATATCATGCGTCATTATCATTTACATCCCAGAATTTAGGTGCAAGAAAGACTAATAATATTAATAAAATATTAATCTATTCTTTAATTATTGTCACAATGATTGGTATCATTATGGGTGGAGCATTCTTCTTACTGGGTAGACAATTATTAAGTATCTATACTAGGATTGCAGATGAAATAAATGTTGGCTATATTCGTTTACATTATTTAACTCTAGTATATTTCTTATGTGGAATTATGGATGTAACTTGTGGAGTAATAAGAGGTTTGGGTTACGCAATCTTACCAATGATTGTATCTCTTGTTGGCGCATGTGGTTTAAGAATATTATGGATATTATTTATCTTTAGACCTTATACATCATTTACTAATCTAACAGATTTAAATATGCTATATATTTCATATCCAATATCATGGATAATTACATTTGCTACACATCTAATTTGTTTCTTTATCTGTTCAAAGAAAGTAAAGAGAAGATTGGAATTAAGTTATAATATAGATTAAAATGCTCTCACATTTGTGAGAGCATTATTTTATATATTAATACATATTAATCTATTTTTGATTATGCTTTTTTATTCCAATATTTGATATATTCATCATATCCAGGAATACTTTCAATTGAATTTTTAATATATAGATATTCTTTAGCAATTCCTGAAAAATCTCCTGTTATTTGAAAATTATTATGTAAAGTTAAATTTTCTCGAATTATTATATCAACATCTTCTAACTTATTGTTAGAGAAATAACTAATTATATTCTGAATTTTTAATTCTTCATCAGTGCCATGATACTCTCTATTTACATAATATCTTTGACGCAAATTAGTTATTTTATTATAAATATCCCCTATAAAATTATCTGACTCATATAATTGAACTCTTGATATTTCTATCCATTCATTTGCATTTTCACCAATAGTTTTTGAATAAAATTCAATCATATTTACCTCAGTAGTAAAATCATCCATATAATGTTTAAGATCAATAAATATAATATAATTCCCTTTAAACTCAAGTGGCATAAAGTATTTTAAAATATCATCTTTATTACATAATATACTATATTTTTCAAATAAATAATTATCAGGATGTGTATTGATGTAATTATAATATTCTGAATGACGTTCAATTGATAAATTAATATATTTTATATATCCACCCGAATCTGATCTAATAACGATCTTGATACATCCGTAAGTAAACCAGTTACTAGTCGATACTACTTCGGGGCATTCAAATCCTCTTTCTTCTAATTTATCTTTTATTGGGCCAAGATTTTCTCCTAATCTTACACCAAAAAAAGAAAAATTATCAACTGATGAGTGTAATCTTGTCGCAATAAACTCATCGTCCATTATTTTATTTATTTCACCATTAAATTCAATTAAAAAATCTAATGTTAAATAGTTATATTTATTAAATGAATCTTTATTGGATGAATCAGAACAATATACTTTTGATAGATTAAATTCACTGTTGTTTTTTAAAATTATCCCAGAATAGCCTAAATTTGATTCTTCTTCAAGTGTTACATGTTCATGATAATCATCTCTAGTTTGTATTTCAGGAATCGATTTACCCAATTTAATATAATCTTCCATGAAGAATAGATTTTCATTAATATAATCTAATTGTTCTTTTGCGGTATAAGGAGGTAGAGTTTTTTCTTTATTATTTTCACTAGAGCATGAAGAAAGACAAGTAATTATTATTAATAAAAAAATTGAATACAATATTTTTCTCATATTAATTCCTCCTCATCTTTTTTATAAATAATGATATCTGATCCTTTCTGATAAAAATCACATTTCCTGCAAATTGAATAACCAGAATGAACTTCAAAATCATGGCTCATAATATATGTATAATTGCATATAATACAATAAGTAAAATGGGCGTATTGATTTTTTTGCGTATAACTACCATAGTGCTCTTCATGAAATCCACATTCCAAATTTGTACAACTATGTTCAGTTTGTGTTTGAGATAAAGTGTGTGTATGATTATATATAAAACATGGACAATAATATTTTACTTCATTAAAATCATTTACATTTTGATATGCCCAAGTACATACATGTGAATTAACATTTTTTGGTGTTATTACATAATAGCCAGCAATACTAACATCATCAGCATAACTATCTATATCATATCTTGTATATACATTATCGAAAGTCCCATTAGCTACGCTAGTATGTCCATAAATCTTATTATTAATACTATCATACTCATAACACACAGCATAATGGCCATCAAAGCTAAAATCATATGTTCCACTACCTAATGGAGCTAAAAGACATATAACTGGATATCCGTCTTCTAAATAGGAAATAACACTATTTCTTAAATCAGTAATTGTCATATAATTACCATTATATGAGTAACCTATTTGACGAATAAAATTATAATTGGAACTATTAAAAGATGTATTAGAATTTATATCATTAAAATATGAATCATATATATCAAAAGTTTGATTTGCCGTCATTCCATTTAAATATAATGTATTTAAAATTCCAGCATTAAAATAATAAACACTATCATTCACTAATCTCAATAATTTCCCAAATAAAGAATAATAATTATTATAGTGTGTTTGCGCAGCAAGTAAGGCTATCTGTTGTTCATTCGATAAACCATCAAGATTACCTAATCCACTAAAATCATATATGATATTATGTGGTTGAGGCTCTATAATAGGTAAGTCAACTTCTCTAATACCTGGTGAATATAAGCTAAATGCATAAGAAAAGCCAAGACCATCAACAAGGGTTTTTTGCTCATAATTTGCTTGAATAAAAGAATCATCCCAATAATTATCCCAATAGCTAAGCAAACTACAAAATGCTTGATATCCGCATAAAGTATTAGAATAATTTGGTAAATAATTACTATATAAAGTATCATAATATGTTTTTACATAATCATCACTATAATTTATTTCGTCTGCAATTATTTTATCTTTTTCAAAACAGCATAAAAATACAAATATAAAAATAATTAAAATAATTTTTTTCATCCTACCACTCCTATCTTTTTATTATTATATCAATATTCTTTATTATAAAGCAAGAAAAAAGAAAAGAATGCATCAAATTGATGCATTCATATTTTAATCTTCAAATTGATTTTTATATAGATTATAATATAATCCTTGTTTATTTAATAATTCTTCATGAGTTCCACTTTCTTGGATTTTACCATCAATTATTACTAAGATTAAATCACATGCGATAATTGTTGATAATCGATGAGCAACGATAAAAGTAGTTCTTCCTTTCATGAAATTATTAGTTACTTCTTGAATTTGTACTTCAGTTTTTGTATCTATTGATGAAGTAGCTTCATCAAGGATTAGTATCTTTGGATCAATTAGAATTGTCCTTGCAAAACATAGTAATTGTTTTTCTCCTTGAGAGAGTTTTGATCCATCTTCACCAATATCAGTATCATAACCTTTCTCAAGTTTCATGATGAAATCATGAGCTTGAGCTTTTTTAGCTGCATCAATGATTTCTTCCATTGTTGCGTCTTTTTTACCATAAGCAATGTTTTCTTTAACAGTTCCACTAAATAGATGAGGATCTTGAAGAACATAACCTAAATTAGTATGTAACCATGTTTGACTTCTTTTACGATAATCTACACCATCAATTAAGATTTCACCTTCAAGTGGTTCATAGAAACGGCATAATAGATTAATAATTGTTGTTTTACCATTACCAGTTTTTCCGACTAATGCAACACTAGTACCAGCTTTGATTTTTAAATTGAAATTATCAAGAATTATTTCATTTTCATTATATCCAAATTTAATATTCTTGAATTCGACATCACCAATTAATTGATCAAAATTCTCATATTTAGGATTAGTAATTGTTCCATATTTTTCTTTTACTTCTTCAGTATCAGTTATTTCAAGTGGTGTTTCAATTAATTCTACAATTCTTTCAGCTGCAGCTTCAGCTTGTTGAATATTACCAATTAAATGAGAAATTGACATTACTGGATCAAAGAATAGAGTTGTATAATTAATAAATAAATATAAGGTACTAACCTTTAATACTACTCCTGCTACATTACCTAATGCATAATTAGAACCTATTCCTAAGGTTATAGCAACACCTATATAACCAATGATTAAGATAGCTGGCCATAAGAAGCTAGATCTTATTACCGCATGAATTGCTTCTTTCTTCATCGTTAATGCTAGTTCATCGAATTCCGCTTTCATCTTATCTTCAATAACTAAGGTTTTAGTAGTTTTTGCGCCATCAACATTTTGATCAAATGCTGATGTGATTTTAGAATTAGTCTTTCTTACTTTTCGATATGCATCTAAAATGATCTTTCTAAAGAGCATTGCGATACTAAACATGATTGGCGCAATCACTGTAATAATTAATGCTAATCGAACATTAGTAATGTAAATCATTACTAAGACATTGAACATTGTAAAGAATCCCCATAATAGATCTACAAATCCCCATGATAAGATTTCTGATAATTTTCTTGAATCACTAGTAAGTCTACTAATAATCCAACCAGCTTTAGTCTTATCATAATATGAGAATGGTAATTCTTGTAATTTTTCGAATGCTTCTTTTCTAAGTTCATAAGCTACAAATGCTTCAATACGACCGGCATTATAAATGAATAATGCAATTAAAATCATATACATTACCGCAAATAATACATAGAGTCCGATATATAAATATTTTAGATCAAAATTAGGAGTATCAGAGAAGAATGTTTCAATAACTGATGAATTAACATATGGAGTTAGAACATCTAAGATAGCTGTTAGAGTAATAGTTATTGCGAGCCCCGCAAAATGTTTCTTATCTCTAAATACAACTTTTAAGACTTTTTTCCAAATGGATGTATTAATCTTTTGATATTTTTCATCTTTATTTCTTGTTTTAATTTTATGGTTTTGATAGATTAAGAAGATATATAGACTACTAAATAATAATGATATTACAATAATACCGATGATAATTAATATCTTAGTCATTATTATCACCGCCTTCTACATTCTTAAATTTATATTCAAGAGCACCTTGAATCATCCATAATTCATGATAGATTCCATCTTTATTAGCTAAGGTTTCATGAGTACCAATATCACTAATCATACCATCATCTAAGACAATGATTTTATCAGCTGACTTTGCGGTAGTGATACGATGAGTAATAATAATGGTTGTTGCGTCAGTATTATCTTCCTTTAATGCTTTTCTAATCTCTTTATCAGTATTAGTATCAACAGCAGACAAAGAATCATCAAAGATTAAAATTGGTTTTTCATCAATTAGCATTCTTGCGATAGCTACTCTTTGTTTTTGACCACCAGATAAGGTTACACCTTTTTCACCAACTTCAGTTGCATATTGTTTTTCAAAAGCCATAACATCTTCATGAATCTTAGCTATCTTAGTTGCTTTATAGATATCTTCAATACTAGCATTATCTTTAGTAATTTTTACATTTTCTTCAATACTTCTCGAATATAAGAATGGATCTTGCATTACAAGACCTATATGACTTCTAATCCATTTCTTATCAATATCTTTTAATTCTACTCCATCAATAGTAATTGAGCCATCAGTATATTCAATTAATCTTTCAAGTAGATTAATGATAGTAGATTTACCACATCCAGTTTTTCCAACAATAGCTACAGTTTCACCTTTTTTAATATCAAATGATATATCATGTAATAATGGTGATGGTGCATCATCAAATTTAAATGATACATTTTTAAATACTATATTACCATTAATATCTGGTTTTTTATCACCATTGATTAAATATTCAGAATCTAATTTTAAGATATCATCAATACGACGAGCAGCAACTTTTGATTTAGAGAAATCATTAATAATTCTACCTAAGCTTCTTATTGGATAAATTAATAGACCAATGTATGATAAACATACAACGATATCACCAGTTGTTACTAGTCCTGCTTCCGCAAGATATATACAATATCCAATTGTTAACGCATATTGTAGTAAGCTTAAACCATCAGAGATTCCCCAAAATAAACCAATTGTTTTCGATAATTTATAATTAGCATCTCTAAATTTTTTACTCTTTTCTGTAAATTTAGATATCTCGTTTCTTTCTTGACTAAAGGCTTTAACAACTCTAATTCCTTTTACATTTTCTTCAATGGCTGATGTCATATCCGATTCTAGTTCTTCAATCTTTTCAAATTCCTTACTCATTTTCTTAAAATGAATAATAGAAAGAATTAGACTAACAGGAATAATAATCATTGTAACTAGCATTATCTTATAATTAATGGCTGACATTTGAACAGCTGATGCGATGAATGCCGCAAAGATATAGAATATTTCGGTAAGTTCAGTTGATAAGAAGAGTCTTGCGGTATCAATATCTGATGTACATCTTTGAATTAAATCACCACTATCACAGTTATTATGATATGTATATGAAAGATTTTGAATCTTATGAAATAATGCTTTACGCATTCTAAGACTTATATTTTCTCCAAAAGCACCTTTAACAATATCTGATAAAAACATTAAGAATGCTCTTAAGATTTGATAAACAACTAAAGTAAAGCCAACGAGAATTACACATTCTATTAAACCTTTTGCTTTCTCAGATTCAAAGAAATTGATTAAAAACTGAGGAAGAGTAGTTGTTGCGTCAGGATTTTCTTCTAAGACAAAATCAAACACATATTTAGTAAATTGAGGAACATAGGAATAAGTGATTGGTAAAACAATACTGAATGTTATTGCAATTAATAATAACCAGATTTCACTCTTAACCCATTTAAATAATTTCTTCATAGTAATAACCTCTTGTATCTATATTATCAAATATACAGCTTATTTTCCTTTCTTATGCAATGAAAATGTATGCATAAAAGAGAAAAAAGAAACAATATCTAAAAGATATTGCTTCTAATTAACTGTCTTATTTGTTATCCTTTTACCAATATAAGATATAATTAAATCAATAATACTAGTGAGAATTACTAAGATGATTAACCAAGCTAAAATATAATCATAATTAGTTGCTGATTTATGATCATATAATATTCCACCTATTGAATTAGTCTTGGAACATAGATATTCTCCCATAATCATGGTCTTAATTCCAAGACCAAAGGATTGAAGAAAAGATAAAATTATAAATGGCAAACAGATAGGGAAAATACCTAAAAAGAATTTTCTTGTTACACTGATATTTAACATACTAATATCATCTTTTATTTCTTTACCTAAATTATCTATTGATGATATAACACTTTCCATCATTATTGGTAGACTTACGAATAATGTTAGAATATATGGAGCAGTAATTCTATTTACTGCCATAATAATATAAACAGCTATTGCCGCAAAAGGAGCTACTTTTAGAATCGTAATAATTGGTCTAATAAAATGAAATGATGAAGGTATTAAATAATAGAAATAACCAATTATTAAAGATATTATAAATGATATAATTATCACTAATAATACCTTAGGAATTGTTAATAGAATTGTAA
>ONHH01000004.1 GCA_900317575.1 uncultured Bacillota bacterium
AATAGCGAATAGTATCTTCTGCTTCTTCACGAATTTGGTCCTCAATATAAATGAAACAAATAGCTTTAGGATTTCTTGTTAATTTCTTTGTTACATCTTGACTAGTTGACGCAAGACATAAGATACGATAGCCTTCATTAGCTTTTTCAGCTAAATGTTTAGCATATTTTTCATAACCATTTCTTAATACAAATTCCGGAGCACCTAAAATATAAGAATCTTCACCAATTACAACTGCACTATATTTACGATCAGATGAGAAAGGAACAATCTTATCAAAATGCGGATTAGAATCACTACCAAAATATTTTTCTAAAGCTTTTGCGGTAGCATTAGTTTCTTTTAAAGCCCCATTCATTAAAGAAATAATATTTTCGATTGGATATTTTTTCTTTTGTAAATCTTCAAAATTAACTACTCGCATCATACCATTAGTTATTGTACCAGTCTTATCAAGACATAATACATCAACACGAGCTAGCATTTCCACACAATAAATATCTTGAACTAAAGTTTGATGACTACTTAATCTAATAACACCCAATACTAAAGCTCCAGAAGTCATCATCAAAAGTCCTGCTGGAATCATTCCTAATAATGCTGTACAAGTAGATGTAATAATATCATACCAATTACTTGACGCAAGAGGGAAAATCTTATGTAAGAAACCTAAATATAGATTATTATATAGCCAATAACCGATTCCCGAAGTTGAATCTTGGAATTCTTCAAAATTATATCCTTCCGCAACCATTAAAACTCCAGTAATGATTAAAAAGACTGTAATAAATTTAATCATGGTTCTAAGGGAAGTAAGAATTTGTGAATTAGGTTTCTTATATGCTTTTGCGTTCATCGCAATCTTTTCAATTTGATTATCTTTACCAACTCTTTCAACTTTAGCATTGCATTTACCGCTAACAATAAAGCTTCCTGAATACAGCATATCACCAATTTGTTTTTGAATAGGAACTGATTCACCAGTTAATTGTGATTCATTAACTTCTACTTCACCATTAATTAAGATACTATCGGTAACTATTTCATTACCACTACTCAAAACAGTAATATCGTCAAGAACTACTTCATTATTCTTAATATCTTTTTCTTCACCATTTCTTATTACTTTAACAGTTGGTGAAGAAATTAATTGTAATTTAGAAATAGTTCTTTTTGATTTTAATTCTTGAATAGTACCAATTAATAAATTAACAACCACTACTACCACAAAGGTATATTTTAAAAAGGATGTAGATACTTGTACACCTTTAGATATCATATATTGTTGAGCAGTAAACAATAATAAGAAAATGACAACATAGATAAAATTAAATAAGGTACAGAAATTATCAATAATAATTCTTAAATAAGATTTACCATTTTTCTTAACTATTTTATTAGCTAATCCTTCTTCTTTACGCTTATTTACTTGCTCATCATTTAATCCTTCTTCAAAAGTAGGATTATATCTTTCAATAACTACTTCTTCTTTATTTTTTTTCAAGAGATAATCCTCCTTTCAAAATTAACTATAATATATTTTATCATTTTTTCTCTTCTTTTTCAAATAATTTTCCTTATTTTTCACAATTATTATCATATATATAATAAATTATTTATAATCTATGTAATATATCAATTGAAAAAAAGTGGAAAAAATGATAAAATATAAAAGTGAGGTATGGGAAAAGTATGAAAAAGTTTATTATTGGTCTGTCGCCACGTTTCATTCATGAAGAAAACAACGACTTTATTAGAGTTGCATCAGCATATAATGAAGCCGTGAAGAGAGAGAATATTGTTCCATTAATAATAATGGATACCCCTAATCTAGAAGATCTCTTAAATTTATGTGATGGTTTTATTATCATTGGTGGTAATGATATTGATCCAATTGATTATAATGAAAGCAATGACCTAAATTTAAGTCGAGGTATTAATAAAAGAATGGATGAAATTGATAAAGAAATCATCCTTCATGCAAAAAAGCATAATAAACCTATGCTTGGAATCTGTCGAGGCATTCAAGCAATTGCGGTATACTCAGGTGGAAGTTTACATCAAGACTTAAATCATGCAAATATTAGCCATCCAATGATTGATAATACTCATCATATGGTTAAAAAAGTAAACAATTATGGTGTAGCAAAGCTTCTTCCTGATGAATTTATGGTTAATACTTATCATCATCAAGCCGTAAAGCAAGTGCCAAATGACTTTTTAATTCTATATCAAAATGCTGACACAATTGAAATGATTGAATCAACAAAACAACCAATATTAGCAGTTCAATGGCACCCAGAAAAAATAATTAATGATAAGTATTCAAGAATAATCTTTGACTACTTTTATAGATATTTTAAATAGTGCCAAGTTTAGGCACTATTTTTTCTTTAATGAAGGTGAAATATGAAAAGATACTATTTAAAAAATGCAATCTATCACATATTAATACTTGCGTTTATTGTGAGTATCTTTTTTACTATGAGTTGTAATAAAGAAAATACTGCTTACATCCAAAAAGCTTTCGCAATTGTATATCAGAATAAGATTCCATATCTAATTAATTCCGATAATGAAACCTTTAATCTTAGCGATTACGAAGAAATCAGTGATGATTTTTGCGACTATATCATAGTAAAGAAAGATAATAAATATGGTTTTATTGATTTAACTGGTAAAAGAGTAATTGATTGCCTTTATGATCGCGTATATCCAATGCGTGAAAATAAAGCCGTTGTTGTCATCAATAATCAATATAAAATTATTGATAATGAAAACAATGTATTATATGAATTTAGTGATAATTTATATTCAGAATCATATTTTAGTTGTGACAAATTATTAATTACTGATGGATTTAAATTTAAATATCTAACATTTAAAGATAATGAATTTACTACTTCTTCTACTTGGTATGATAATGCTGCTCCATATGTTAATGATTATGCGGTAATCGGTAAAAGAGATGAAGAAATCATCTATGTAGTAAATGATGAAGGTGAAATTACTGGTGAAATTGATCATATCAATTATCTAGATACTTTTAAATATACCTTTATTAATAAAGAAGATGAAATCATCATCGATGAAATGTGGGATTTTGCGGATAACTTCTATGATGGTTACGCAAGAGTTGCCAATATGGGTACTTTTACCTATACTTATACATCTGAATTATATGGATTAAGAAAGAATGAAGGTAAAGGCTTAATTTATTCATATATCAATCCTGAAGGTAAATATCTTTATATGGATTATAATTATGATTTAAACATTATTCTTTATCGTTATGGTGAAGCTCAATCACTTGAAAAAAATGTTTATGATTATTATAAGCTAGAATACCCTTACGCAACCAATTTCAATGATGATATGTGTATTATGGCTAAATTAATCTATAATGACAGTAGTAATCAATTCATCAAGGAATACATGTTCATCACAGTTGATGGAAGTATGCCATATGTTGACGCAATCTATTATTCTAATACTTCATATCGTTATGGATATGATATAGATTATTCTCGAGGTTATCGTAGTCAATCTCCTGGTCAATTTGCGCCAACACCACTAGTTATTTGTGGTTCAACATATATTTTAGGTATTGGAAAGACTTTAGGAAATACTTCTTATCGTTTCAAATATGCTGGTTATGACTATACTTTTAGAACTAATTCCTTCTTTGATGTCGTTTATGATCATCCATATTTAAATGAAGAAAACCCAGCTTCATGGGCTAAAGAATATAATCAAAAATATTTTAATGGTGTTAAAACTTATACTTTATTAAAGAATTATTTGGAAATTCCTTATGATATTGATAATATTCATTATTCAACATATTATTCTAATGAATTTCCTCTATGTCGTACAAGAATTACTAATTCTAATAGCTTTGGTTTAGTAGTCTTTAAACCAGAAATTCGTCACAACGATGAATACGATGAAGATTATGAAGTAATAACAGCTACTTATCTACTTCCTCCAATCTATGATAAGATTGTTTATTAGGAGGATGTATGATTAAATTAACTAATATTAATAAATATTATTCGTCCAGTGAAGGTAAATTCCACGCACTAACTGATATCAATCTTCTTCTTCCTGATCAAGGAATGATCTATGTAACTGGTAAAAGTGGTAGTGGTAAATCAACCTTACTAAATATTATTGGGGGTATTGATAATTATGATAGTGGTGAAATGATTATTACTAACAATTATCAAGGTGAAACCCAAACAATTGATACCGCTAAATTTTCTAAAAAAGATTATAATGCCTATCGTAATACTTATGTAGGCTTCATCTTCCAAGAATTTAATGTCGTTAAAGGCTTAACTGTTTATGAAAACATCGCCCTAAGCATTGAATTACAAAAGAAAAGTCCAAAAGAATATCATGAAAAGATTCTCGAAATCTTAAATAAGGTTGGATTAAGTGGCAAAGAAAAGCGCCGAATTAATGAATTATCCGGTGGTGAAAGACAAAGAGTTGCGATAGCGCGTGCTCTAATTAAAGATCCAAAAATTATTATTGCCGATGAACCAACTGGTAACCTAGATTCTAAGAATCGTGATATCGTTATGGATATTTTAAAAGAACTATCAAAAGAAAAATTAGTTCTTATCGTTACTCATGACCGTAATCTATCTGAAAAATATGGTGATCGTGAAATTATTATTAAGGATGGTAAGATTATTGATGATAAGATTCTCCATCCTGAAAATATCTCTGATGTTGTTCCTAGCGATAAAAAGATGGATGCGATATCCCCTAAATGGATAGTACCATTAAATCTTGCTTGGAAGGGCTTCAAATTAAATAAATTTAGATTTATTATTGTAATCATTCTCTTCTCTGTATCTTTATTATTTGCGGGAATGGTATTTAATCTATATTTAACCAATACTACTAAAAAGTATTCCGAATTCCAACAAGAATATGGTAATTATGTTGTATCTTTATCAAATCAATATAATTATCAAGGAATAGTTTCAACAAGTGGTTTCTATTCATTTAATATCGATGATTTAAATGAAGAATTCACTGATGAGAATGGTAAAGGTATGGTACCTTTTATCAGTATGAAGATTGATCATAATATCAATCGTTCTAATAAAGAATTATCAACTGATTTCTTTAAACCAACCATCGATCATATTACAATTTATAATTCTGATTTAGAATTAAGAGAGAATTTTAGAATTATTCAAGAAGAAATCTTATCTTCTTCTTATCTTACTTGTTTTATCACTGATTATCTTGCAGCAGCATTAATTCAATATGGTTATTATACTGATGTAAATAATATCAATGATTTACTTGGTCAACAATTAAAATTAGCAGGTCTATCTAAAGCAATCTATATTCAAGGGATTCTTGCTACAAATTATAATTCTTTCTTAACATCTAGTGATTTCTATACTGATGTTAAAAAGAAAGTAGCATTTGAAGATAATCTAGCTATATATAATTCATTATATGTAACTAAAGATACTTATTCTAGTATTTATACAGCTAATAATGTTAATTATTTCTATGATGATATTATTTTCAATCTTAACAATAAATTATCTAGTTTTGAGAATGTTAAATTCGCGAAGACACCAGCTTCATCAAAATATATCAAAGGTAAAGCGCCAGAAAAGCCTCAAAAAGGTGAAACTAACCAAGTAGCTGTATCTAAAGGTTTTGTTGAACAAGTATTAAAGATGGATGTTGATTCCTTAACTAGTTTAAATGAATCAAGACCATTTATTAAATTAGGTGGTAGTTCTGTTCCAACAAACTTCTATATTTGTGGAACAAGAAGAGTTCCAATGCAACTTGAATTCTGTATTACTGGAGTGGTTGATGAAAAAGATGTTAATGGCGACGACATTATCGCAATCTACACGCCACAAGTATCTCAACATACCCTCTTCTCTGGTATTGTTAACGCATCATTTATTCAAGGTGGCTTCTTAACTATAAAGATTAATGATGATATTGAAACTAATAGTAAGATTTATCGTAAATTATTAGATAATGGAATTAATATTGATAATCCATCATTTATTAAATTACAATTAGTTGATAATTTCATCAATGATAATATTTATTTATTTGCTGCCCTCTTCTTCGTCTTCTGTTTATTCTCCATCTTAATGATCTTTAATTTTATTGTCATTAATATTAAGAATTCAACAAGAGATATTGGAATCTATATGTCCTTAGGTATGAATGGCTTTAAAATTGCGTTAATCTATTTATTACAAGTATTTATGATTTCTACGATTGCAGTAGTAGTCGGCTTAATTGGTGAAACTATCTTCTTAAAAGTAATGGATAATAATTTCTCTAATCAAGCATTAATTGATTTTGCGATATTAAAGAATACCTTAATAGGTATTAGTGGTGTAATTATCTTAGGATATATTACTCCATTAATTGCGATTATATCACCGTTATTTTCTTTATCAAAGAAAAAACCGGTTGATGTAATCAAGCAATCCTAAGGAGGTAGCCATGATTAGATTAATTAATATTAATAAATATTATGAGACTGGTGGTGAAAAAGTCCATGCAGTCAGAAATCTATCTGTTGATTTCCCTGATACTGGTTTGTGTTTTATCTTAGGTCCATCCGGATCTGGTAAATCAACCCTCCTAAATCTATTAGGTGGTCTCGATACTCCTGATAGTGGAGAAATATGGATTGAAGATCGTGAAATTAAATCTTTATCTCGTAAAGAAAGAATTAATTATCTAAATAGTTATTTAGGATTTGTCTTCCAAGAATACAATATCTTAAAGGATCTATCATTAAAAGAGAATATTATTCTTCCACTACAAATTCAAGGATATTCAAGGAGAGAAATTAATAAGCGTTTTAATCAAATCATTGAAGATGTAGATTTAAAAGGCTTAGAAAAAAGAAAAGTTAGTCAATTATCTGGTGGTCAAAAACAAAGAATTGCGATTGCAAGAAGTTTAATTAAAGAACCATCATTAATCATTGCTGATGAACCAACTGGTAACCTCGATAGCGAAACTGGTCATAATATCTTCAATATCTTTAAGAAATTATCCAAAGATCGTCTAGTTATCATTGTTACCCATGATGAAGAATCAGCATTAGAATTTGCAGATATGATAATTAGAATTTCTCCAGATGGAGACTCTTTACAGAAGGTGAATGAAAATGAATAAGAATGAAGAAATCAAACACCTTAAATTAAAGAGTGCCCGTGTACCTTTAAGAATTTGCTTAAAGCTAGCACTTAAAAACATGTGGAAAAAGAAATTCCGCTATTTAGTAATGTTTATTATCTGCGCAATTTCGCTTACCTTCCTCTCTTTCACCATTGAATTAAATGGTAATATCATTACCCAAAATGTTAATACAATGGTAGAAAATGGTTACCGCTTAACTGATATCTATGAACATGTAGAAATGTCTGAAGAGCAAATTAAAGAAAATGAATATAATAAATATGCTCATCAAATCATTACTGGTTCTAAATATGATGATATCAAACAAAAGATTTCAAATATTACTGTTCATGAATATGCTAGTGTATCAATTAATTATGCTGGTATTGCGATGGAAAATGCCAATTATTTCTATACTGGAATAATTAATACAATTATTAAATTCGATAAATCTAACAATTACGAATTAATTTGTGGCCGTCTTCCTGATGAAAATAAGAAAGAAGTCTTAATTACTGATTATCTTGTTCAAGCTTTTGAATATTTTGATTTATATCCAACAGCTACTTCTATCTATGATTATTTAAATAAACAAATAAATCTTGTTCATGAAAATAATTATACTATTGTTGGTATTATCAAAACTAATTATGATACATGGACTAAATTCTCTAATATTGAATCAGTCGATGTAAGTGATAAAACTAATTATTCATATGAATATGATTTCATCTTCTTTAACAGTGTTATCTTAGGTAAATCATATTTCGATTTAGAAAAATTAAAAACATCGGATATTCTTGCATTCAACATTCGTACTACAGCTGGAACATCTACTGGTAAATGGCGAGTAGAAACTGTTGATAAATCGCTAATTGGTTCTAGTGATGGTTATTATGAAGAACCCTTAGCTTTAGGATTAACCAATACTAATGTTAAACTTGCTACTTATACTTCTTATGATTATTATACAGGTAATACTTATCGAATGAATTTTGGTAAAGCTCCTAGTAATGATGATGAAATTGTTATTCCATATACATGGATTCAATATCTATTTGATCTAGATTGGAAAACAACCACTGATTGGAGTAGTAATCGTACTAATCAACGTACCTTTAATCAAATAAAAGATAAAGAAATTACCTTAACTCTTACATCTAAAGAAAATAGTGAGAATGTTTATAAAAAGAATTATAAGATTGTTGGTATTACCGATGAAACTAGATATGTAGCTGGATCTAATAATTCAAGAATTTGTCAAATCTCAACAACTGAATTTACTAATATCTATCAACAATTCAATGTAATTGAACAAAAGATTCTTGTAGAGCTTCCAAAGAATGCAAATGATGCAGAAACATTATTTAATAATGCTTATCGAGCTGGTTATGTCATCGATGTCTTTGCATATCAATCAGATATTGAAGGATATAATGTCGATCCATTCATCAATTTAATGAGTAAAGCCGGCCTATTTATCTTTGCAGCCTTCACAATGGGATTAATTTGGACAATTATTAGTATTGAAATTGTTGATTCCAAAAAAGAAATAGGTATTTTAAGATCAATTGGCTTGTCTGGAGGAAAAGTAGCTTTAATCTTTATCATCCAAACTGCATCAACCATCTTCTTATCTTATTTCTTAGGCGTATATCTAGCCTATCGATTAATTCCAATCTTTAATAGTGGAATTATGGATGAATATAATAAGATAGTTCTGTACATGTATACATTTACTTATCGTACACCATTATATCTTGCTTTATTCGTCATCCTTATGACCATAATATCAACCATTATTCCATTAATTAAGATCTTAAGTAATAAGATTATTGATGTAATCAATGAACGAGACAATTAAAAAAGACACCTCTTAGGATAACTAAGAGGTGTTTTATCTTTTAAATAGATAAATACCAGGTTTATTTAATTCTAATAATTCACAATTTTCATCAACAATCTTTCTTCCATTAAAAATAAGATGATTCCCTGACGCAAAATAAACATTTTCTTTATCATAATTATTCTTAACAATTAATGTATAAATAGAATAATCATCATCAACATATTTAATCTTAAATAAATCTTTTTTATTTTCTAAAGTAATCTTTTCTTTAATAATTTCATGATCAGTTAAATTAAAGAAGCGATACTTCTTCTTTAATTTAATGAATGTCTTAAAACTATTAACTACTTCTTTATATTTTAGAGCCCTTTGCCAATCAATTTTATTGATTTCATCACTTAAATTATAACTATTTTCATTACCTTTCTTCGTTCTTAAGAATTCTTCTCCTAAATGAATAAAAGGAATACCTGATGAAAGAATAACACATCCTAAAGATAAAATACTATAATCAATGATTTGATTAGAATTTAAATTTGCCTTCTTTTTCATTAAATTATCAAAGAAAGTATAATTATCATGACATTCACAATAATTAACTGAAGTTAAAGGTTTATTAAATAATTCTTCATCAACACAGAAACCAGTGAAACAAGAATATAATAATTCATTATTGACACTATTTCCCACCGCAAATCGCTCTTTGATATTATTTCTAAATTGATCATTAAAGAAGCTATAACCATCAAGGAAATAGAAATTCTTCATTGAACCCATTTCTTCCTCCCTTAAATTAGATTTAATATTCCAACCCTCTCCAAGTAAAAGAATATTAGGATTAATCTTTCTTACTTCTTCTTTAATTCTATTCAATAATTCAACATCAAGTAAACACATCAAATCAAAGCGTAAACCATCTAATTTATAATTATCAACATAATATTTACACATATCAATGATGAATCTAGCCATCATTTTTCTTTTAGTATTTAAATCATTACCACAACCAGATGCGTTAGTCAAAAAGCCTCTATTATCCGTATGAAAACCATATCCAGGATTACTAACTGCGATACTAAAGCTATTAATATCATAGACATGATTAAAAACCACATCCATAATAACTCCAATTTTATTTTCATGGCATCTATCAACTAACATCTTTAATTCATTTAATCCTCCATAAGGATTATTAGAATCTTTAGTTAAATAATTAGATACTGTTCCATAACATACCGGATTATAACCCCAGTTATAATCCTTTTTTGTTTCTTCATCTACTCCACCAAAACCAAATATTGGTAATAATTCAACATGAGTTATTCCTAATTTCTTGATATAACCAAAACCAATATTAGTATCAAATGATTCATAAGCATCTTTAAAGGTACCACCAGCTGTTAAATCACGAATTGATATTTCATAAATAATTGGATTATTGACTTTTTTAAGAAATGGACGTTTAAATTGGTAACTATTCTTTAAATCAACAATAATATTATCTTTAAAATTTACAGATGCTGAATGAGCATAAGGATCTAAACACATCCGATATTCAAGATTATAACGAATTTTATAATAATAATGATGATTTTCTAGATTTGCGTTAATGACTAATTCAAAGATTCCTTTATCAATATAACTTAAAGGATATTCCATATTATTATCAATAACTACTATTACTTCTTTACATGTAGGTGCATAGAATCTAAATAGAGTCTGATCTTTATTTAAGAAAACCCCTAATTCTTTATCTGATGTATATTCAATATCAAATCGATTAGAACGAATAATCTTTCCTAATGATAAATAATATTTTAACATATCACTATCACTATTAACAATTACATAATAATCCTTACGGAAACTAAAATATCCCGGCATGTAGCAATATAAATGTAATTCATCATTATATATTTCTGATTTGAATACCTTAATCAATCGATTTTCTTCCATTAAATCTGTTAAATAAATATCTTTATATTTAAATTTAGCAGGAATAATGATTTTTATTTCATGGAAATCTTCTAAATAAGCTCCATAATTCATTAATATCAACTCCTAAAACGGTTTTTAAAACTACAAGCTTTACAAACATCAAAATATGGTTTATTGTTCTGCCATCCTAAAATAATATCTTGATAAAGATTATTATTTAATAAAGCATTTAAATCATCATCATAAATATTACCAATGATCGCTTTTTTAGAATAATCGAGGCAGCAAAGAGAAATATTACCATCTACATGAATAGCTAATTGGCTTTTCCCACCTAAACAATGACCAAATCCTTCTTCTTTTATTTTATCAGGCCAAATAAATTTATTATCTAAACTCAAATTAACATTTTTATAATCTAACAAATGATATTCTTCAATTTTTTTTAGAATATAATCATTGAATTTATTAATATCATTATCTGATTTATCATTCCATAATCTTAAATGAATAGCAGTTTGATCTTTTCTTTTAATAATTAATTCATTTAAATGAAGAAAATATTCATCAATCTTTTCATAACTAAATTGATATAAATTCTGTAAACTTATATTAATAATATAAAGATTAGCAGCAATTAATTCATTTAAATAATTCTTAATTAAAGTTCCATTAGTCGTTAAAGATACTTTAAGGAAAGAATTTGCGTAAGAAATCATCTTAAAGATATCTTTATTTAATAATGGTTCTCCTAAAATATGTAAATATATACCATCAGTATAATCTTTAATTTTATCAATAATTATTTTAAAATTATCTATTGATAAATATTGATGTAAATTAAGATGAGAGGATGGACAGTAATTACATTTAAGATTGCATTCATTAGTAATTTCAATATAAATATTTTTAAATTTTTTCATATACTATTAAGGGATTAATTCAAATAAAAAATTATGGATAACCATAATTTTTATTCTTTAATTTCAGTTATTTTATTATATTTAGCATATAATTTAATATTTTTATTTGGCATTGGCATATCAATATATTCATTTTCAAATTCTGGATCAATATACCAATTATCAAATACATAGCCATCAATAATAGGTGCTTCAGGTAAGATAATTTGTTGATTCTTCTTTAAATATAAAGAAGGTAATTCTTTACCATTAGGCATAATTAAATGTATTCTTAATTTTCTAAAGATACCATATCTAAAAATAATAAATACCCATGGTGCAATTACTAAAATTAAATAAAATATCATTAATACCCACCAAAATGGGCCAAATTCTTCACTATTTTGAACATCATCAGTTAATAATATCATTTGAGTTCACCTTTTAATTCTAAGATTTTTTCTTTATAACGCTTCTTTAAACGATTACGATTTAATAATAAAGATATTTCATATAAAGAAGTGTATATCGCAATCAAATCATTCTTAATTTCTTCTTTAGGAAAATCATCATAAATCTTTTGTAATTTATTACATCCTACATAATACCAAACTAAAGCTCTTTTATATTTCTTTTGAAATCTAAAATAATCACCATTAAAGACATCAAGTAAGATAACATATTGTTCACTTTCATATACTGGATTTTCTTTAATTAATAATTTAGCACATTTATATGCAATAGGTGAATATTCTTTATAAATAGGATATGATTTAGTATCAAGGGATATTTTAATCAATTGAACATAATTTTCCATTAAGGATTTTAAATAAATAATGCGATGTTCACTATCAGCAAGATCTAAAGCTTCATTATACAAGAAAATAATTCTTTCATAATAAGTTATTGCTTGATAAGATTCAGTTCCAGAACCGGTTGCTTGATACATTATTCGATAATATTTTGCAATAGCAGTATAAACTTTAATTACTAATTCACGGTCCTGATCAATCTTTGAAAGTCGGAAGATTTCTTCAGCACGTATAACAGCATTTTTATACATTGTTAATGCTTGAAGATAATTATCCTTGGACATATTATCATTCGCAATATTTAATAATTTTTCACATTCATTTCTTTTTAAGATCAATTCTTTTGCAGTAGCCATATGTCCTCCTTTCTTCTTAATAATATTAAATTTATTTAATAATTATTAATTCTCGCTTTTAATAAAATCTAAAAACATTGGTAGAGTTTCACACCAATCACAGAATTGATGCCATTCTACTAATTTATGAGTCTTTCTTTGATAATACATGGTCTTTAATTGTTGATAATTAGTAGTCATTGTCGCACCTAAGCAGAATCCACATGGAAGAGAAGCTACAATATTACGCCATTTTGCTTTTCTTTTATCTGCTTCTTCTTCAGGAATCTTATTGTAATCATCAACTAATTCTTGAACAACATTAATAACTCTTGGATCAGTATCATCAACACATTGTTCACCAACTTTAAATTTTAATAAGCAATGCATTGTTGATTGACTTGATACGAAATCAAACCAATGATATCTTTGCGCTTGTTTCCACCAATAAAGAGGAGCTGTAATATCAAATTGAACAATAATTCCTTTTAAGAAATTATCATGACCAGTTCCAGGAAGAGCTTGTCCTAATTTAATTGAACGATTAACATCTTTTTCCGTAATTTCTTCACGATCAAATTTAGTTCTCATTGGGTTTCCGCTTGCTTTAAGGGAAAAATTTAAACCATAAACATTTGTATTTTCAATTTTAAAATTCATCTTTTAATCCTCTTCTTTTTTTATAACATAATATTAAATTCTCTAACATTGAAAGTCTAGTTAAAAGTCCCACCCCACCAGGAACTGGTGTTTGTAATTTAACATCGAGATTAGGACGACAATCTCCATATAAGATACCATCAACACGGTTGATACCGACATCAACAATAACTGCTGATTTCTTTAATTCTTGTTCATCAATAAAATATTTTCTTCCAACCGCAACAACCACAATATCAGCATGCTTTAAATAGAAAGCCATATCTTCTTTAGTAGTTTTAGAATGAAGAACAGTTACATTACAATTTTTATTTAATAATAATTTTGCCATTGGCTTACCAACAATATTGCTTCTACCAATAACAACTGCATTCTTACCACTAAATTCAATCTTTTCATTTTCTAAATAATCAATTATACCTTTAGGTGTACAAGGAATATAGCTTGATAAAGGATGGAAGCCATCAACATCTTTTAATGGAGTTACAGCTTCTTTTACTTTTTCTTCATCAATTCCTTTAGGAAGAGGCATTTGAACTAATATACCATCAACGGTTTCATCATGATTATATTGCTCAATTACTGAAAGTAAAGCTTCTTCACTGATATCTAGAGGTAATTTAATATGTTCATAGTTAGCATTAATTGTCGATAAATCTTTAATTTTTCCTCTAATATAAGCCATTGATGCTTCATCTTCATTAACCTGAATGATTACTAGTTTTGGAGGAACTGGTAAATGATTAATTAAATCAGTCAAATAAGCTTTTCTTTCTTTTACATATTCTTTTATTTCCATACTTTACTCCCTTAATTTAATCCATTAGGATTATTTTTTTGCCAATTCCATGAATCTCTTGCCATATCATCAAGAGTCTTTTCCGTCTTAAAGCCCATTTCTTTATAGGCTTTAGTTGGATCAGCATAACAAGTTGCGATATCACCAGGACGGCGATCAACTATTTTATATGGTAAATCTCTACCTACAGCTTTATTAAAAGCATGTAAGATATCAAGAACACTATAGCCTACCCCAGTACCTAAATTATAAATTACAAGGCCGGGATTTTCTCTTAATTTATTTAAAGCACATAAATGACCATGAGCTAAATCACAGACATGAATATAATCTCTAACTCCTGTTCCATCATGTGTATTATAATCATTACCAAATACATTTAAATAAGGTAATTTTCCAATCGCAACTTGTGTGATATATGGACATAAATTATTAGGAATACCATTTGGATCTTCACCAATTAATCCACTTGGATGGGCTCCTATCGGATTAAAATATCTAAGTAACGCAATATTAAAACTCTTATCAGCTACATATAAATCTTTTAGGATATATTCTATGAATAATTTAGTTCTTCCATATGGATTAGTAGCAGAAAGTGATGCATCTTCTTTAATTGGAACAATTTCTTGAACTCCATAAACAGTAGCAGATGATGAGAAAATAATATTTTTTACTTTGAATTCTTTCATTAAATCAATTAAAACAAGTGTTGATATAATATTATTTTTATAATATTCAATTGGTAATTTAACAGATTCACCAACTGCTTTCAACCCCGCAAAATGAATAATACATTCAATATCATTTTCTTCAAAGACTTTTCTTAAATTATCTTTATCACAAATATCCATTTGATAGAATTTAAAATCTTTATTTGCAATTTGTCTTATACGATTTAATGCTTCAGGCTTTGAATTAATAAAGCTATCAACAATAATGACTTCTTCATTTTTTTCTAATAATTCAATAACAGTATGCGAGCCAATATAACCTGCTCCGCCAGTTACAAGTATTGCCATAATAACCTCTTTTTTATTTCATATTCTATTTAAAATTATATCACAAATAGGCTTAACTTTCCATTGTTTTTATTTATTTTTAAATTTTAGTTCTTTACTTATTTCTGATGCAACATCATCTCTTAATTTTACTACTTGTCTATCATATGTAATTAATCCATTTATTTCATTTTCTACATCACTTAATTGAGTATAAATACATGCCGCAAGTCCATTAGGTAATGCAGGAATTATTTCATTAAAATATAATTCTCTTATTTCTTGATTGAATTCATCAAAATCTTTCATCTTTTTATAACCAAATGGCTTATCAAAATGACAATGATTCTTTAAATATAAAGAATATCCACCAAATTCCGATAAAATTAAAGCTTGATTCTTACCAATCTTTCCTACTTTAAATGGTTTAAAATAGATGTGACGACTATCAAATAAGCTATATTTTTTCTTAAACCAACCACTACATACATCATAAAATCTAGTTGGATCATTATTTTTTAATAATTCATAATTATGTTTAACATTATGCTCTCCCCATCCTTCATTAAAGATCGTATAAAGCATTACACATTTATAATTATATAGTTGATTTTGAATTTCTAAGCAGTGTCTAGTAAAAAATGATTTTGCAGAAGTTGGATATAATCGAATCTTAGGACTAAAGTTCTTTAAGCCAATAGTTGGTAAGGCTGAATCAAAGAAAAAGGAATAAGGAAGATTATTAACCATATCCTGCCATACTAAAAAGCCCATCTTGTCACATAGATAATAATAATATTCTTCTTCTACTTTTATATGTTTTCTTAAAGTATTAAATCCTAAATGCTTAATGATAATAAAATCATCTTCGATTTCTTTTAATGATGATGGGACAAAAATACCACCTTCATAATATCCTTGATCTAGTAGTCCATGAAGAAAATAAGGTTTATCATTCAAATGAAATACTAAATGTTGATTATATTCTTTTAATTCTATCTTATAGAAATTACAATAAGATTTAACTTTTTCATATGGTGTTTCAATTAATATATCATATAAAACAGGTGTTTCTGGTGTCCATAGAGTTAATTCATCAAATTTAATAATAATATCTAAATCCGCTGATTCAATTTCTTTAATTAATTCATCATGTTTATAAATACTAATCTTTTTATTAAAATCACCAATTTGACTAAATTTAAGTCTTAATTCTTGATTATCAACTGATGTATCCATCTTAATATTAGTAATATAAGATTTCGGAACTCTTTCAATAAAAACTGATTTCCAAATACCTGATATTTTAGTATACCAAATACCATGAGATTTCTTTGATTGTTTACCATAAGGATATTTATAATCTAATTTATCACTTACAACGACATATAAATCATTCTTTTCTTTAATATAATCACTAATATCAAAATTAAAAGCTAAATAACCACCAATATGTTCACCAATATAATGATTATTTAAATAGATTCTAGCATGATTATCAATAGCTCCAAAATTAAGAATTGTATTTAAATCATTTATCTCTAAATTAAATTCTAAATGATAAATTAATAATTCATCTCTTTTCAAAGAATAATTAACTTTTGAAAGCTTTGATTCAATCGGATATGGAACACAAATTTTACCTAAATATTTTAAATCATTTAATAGATTATCATTAAATTCTTTTTCTTTAATAATAGTATAATCCCATAATCCACTTAATATAATTGTATTTTCTCTTCTTAATTTAGGATGAGGAAAATATTCATCCATTACTCTTTCATAACTCATAATTCACCAACTTTTTTTAAAAAGAGCCATACAATGTATGGTTCTTTTATTAACTAAATAAAATAATACCTAAAATTCCGGAAATAATAATTAAAATAATCGAATTTATCTTCTTCTTAGTAATCATTTTATACATTACTGATATTATTATAATAATAAGTAAGATAAAGATTGACATTAAAAGAGAAAAAGAATCAATATTATTATTGATAATACCACTCATACTTAAGAAAAGAGTAATTGCGGTAGTAAGAATTAAAGATACTATCACTGGTTGAACACCATTTAAGAATGATTTAACACCAGCATATTTTAATAATTTAGTAAGCAATGCAACACTAATTAAAATAATAAGGAAAGCTGGAAGGATAACTCCAATGGTAGCTAGTAATGCTCCTAAAAATCCTGCTTGACTAGAACCAATAAAGGTTGCCATATTCACCGCAATCGGACCAGGAGTAGATTCAGCAATTCCAATAAAATCTAAGAATTCTCCTTCAGTTAGCCATCCATTATTTAAGCATTCTTCTTTGACAATGGATATCATACCATAACCACCACCAAAAGAAACTGCACCAATCTTTAAGAAAGTAAGAAAGATCATTAAATATTTCATTGTTCTTTCCTCCTATTCTTAAAATAGGTGATTAAATAAATAAATAATCCTAATGTTCCACTGATTAATATATAAAACATTGATGAAAATTTAATTGAGAATACCGCAAATAATATCATCACAATAAAGGTTATAGCCATAATAGTGATATTAAAGGCATTCTTTTCAATCTTCTTAAACATCTTAACACCAGCCATAAAGATTAAATAAATAACACATACTTTAATTCCCATAAAGGCATGACTGATGATTTTAATATCAAGGAAACGATTAAAGAATAACGATATCACAAAGATAATAATAAATGATGGAAGACACATCCCAATAGTTGAAAAAATTGAACCTAAGATTTTAGCATATTTATACCCAATATAAGTCGATGCGTTAATCGCAATTGGTCCAGGAGTCGTTTCGGCAATTGTTAAAAGATACATAAATTCATCATGAGTTATGATCTTCTTCTTTTCTACAAATTCATCTTGAAGTAAAGAAATCATCGCATAACCACCACCAAAGGTGAATAGACCAATCTTAAACATACTAAAGAACAAATATAGATATTTTTTCATTTTAATCATCCTGGAATTTTCTTAATGGTAAATATTTATATACTTGCTCTTGATATAATTGATATTTTGGATATTTAGATTTTGATATTTTTTCTCCCAATGTTGAACTACCAATAAATAATAATACTAAGAATAAAGGACCAACAAATGACCAATTAAAGATTCCATAAACACATTCTTGACTTGCGATAACAAATAAATATAAAGCAAGCCATGTTCCTTGTTCACCTAAATAATTAGGATGACGGAATCTTGACCATAAACCAACCGTATTAAATCCTAAATTATATGGTTTTTCTAATTCTTCTAGTAGATGTCCTTCTTTTAATTTAGCTTTCTTTGTTTGTTGAAATTTCCATTGCTGTTCATCTGCAACAAATTCAATTATTAAAAATAATGATGTCAAGATAATTGCGGCAACATCCATAAAATTAAAGGAAGCATTGCTTTCCATTGATGCAAGCATTGGTAATGTTATCGCAAGCACTAAAGCATTTTGATAGAAGCTAATGAAGAATAAATCAAATAGAGCCCATACAAATTTATTAGTAAATGGTTTCTTACTTCTTAAAATCTGCCAACGATAATCCTCTTCTCCTTGCCAGAATTTAATAGAATAAGCTCCTTTTCTTGCGAAATTAAAGGTTAATCTAATTCCCCATACAGTTACTAATAAGGCATAAATAACTAATCTTAATTTAAGTTCTCCTCTAAAAGCAATTACCCATACATAAATAATTGGTAAAACACTCCATAATTTATCCATTTGGGAATTATTACGTGATATTTCACCAACGATGAAGCAATATAAGATACTTATACTACAAATAATTAATAATAAATAAAATGTTTGTCTTTGATTATCAGTAAATATCGGATTATTAAAATATAGGCTTAAGAATGATAAAACTAAAATTATTAATACCGATATAACTGTAACAATTGTTTTTTTCATACAATAAACCTATTCTATAAACTGATTTGCTTAATCAAATCAATTACTTTTTTAAAATTTATTTCTAATTCCTTAATTTCATTATCAAGATTATCTATTTTATCATCATCTTGATTACGACAAGCATCACAAATAACTGATACTACCTTACTTACATTAGTTATGCATAAATTACTGCTAACTCCCTTTAACGCATGCGTTAATTCAAATAATTCTTTTTTATTTTGATTCTTATAAGCAATTAAAATATTATCAATATTTTGTGTATCTGCAAATTTATTTAATAATCGATAAATCAATGTATCATTAATCATTCTACCGATAGCTTCTTGATAACTACCACCGATATTTTCATAAAATTCTTTTATTGTCATTTTTACTCCCTATCTAACAATTTAATAAAATCTTCTAATGGAAGTGGACGAGATAGATAATAACCTTGTATCATATCTGCACCATTTTCTTTCAAATAATCAAATTGTTCTTTTGTTTCTACACCTTCCGCAACAACTTTTGCGCCAATAGATGACGCAAGATATAAGGTAGAAGCGATAATTCTTCTAACTTTTTCATTAGTATCAAAATTTTTCATGAAAAGCATATCTAATTTTAAAACATCAAAGCTTACTTCCGCAATCATATTTAATGCCGAATATCCTGATCCAAAATCATCAATTTCAATCTTAAAGCCTTTATTTCTAATCTTTTCAATTGTATCAATTAATTGCTGAGTATCTTTAATATAAGCACTTTCTGTAACTTCAATATTGATATCTTGAGGATTAAGATGGTTAATATTTACTAGATTTAAGATTCTTTCAATTAATCCTTGATCATAGAAATCAATTCTTGATAAATTAACACTAATTGGTGGAACCTTATATCCTTCTTTAATCAATTCCTTTTTGATTTCACATACTCGATTAAAAACATATTCATCCAAATCACGAATTAAGCCGTTATCTTCAAATAGAGGAATAAATTCTCCTGGAGAAACAAATCCTAATTTATTAGATTTCCATCTAACTAAGGCTTCAGCCCCCGCAAGAACCGGTTGATTTCCTTTAATATTATATTTAGGTTGAAAATAGATTACAAATTCTTGATTTTTAATTCCTTCTTCAAAGCTAGCAATCAATTCTTGTTTATGAATATTCTTAGTAAAATATTCTTCATTATAATAATTAATGATACGATCATTATCATTAACAATCATTTTACAGCATTGCATCAAACGATCAAGAATTAAAGAGAGCTCTAATTTAACTTTTTTATTGAGGTTTGGATAAATTCCGGCATTTAATACTAAATAAAGATTAGGATAATTTTCTTTTAAGATTTGATTAAAGCCATTCATTATTTCTAAATGATTAGCAGTTGGTGGAATCATTAAATAGAAAGCATCATCATGATCACGGCTAGCAAATCCTTTATTTTCTAACGCATATTCTTTCAATAATTCTCCGACTTTCTTTAATAATTCATCACGGTGAGTACGTCCTAACATATCTAGAACAATATCATAATTACCAATTCTTAAGGCCATGATATCGAATGACGCATTATTTTTTAGTAATTGTTCAGCATAAGTCGTAAAATATTCAAAATTTAAAAGACCAGTTAATTCATCTTCACGAGTTCTTTTAATAATGATATTTTTTTCATATAATTCTATTAATCTTTCAACACGAGCTAGAATTACTTCAAATGCTTCAAAAGGTTTAGATATAAAATCAATAGCTCCAAGTTTTAAACATTCTACTTCTGATTCTTTTTCAGAAGTAATAACAATAACTGGAATATCTTTTAATTTTACATCATCACTTTTTAATTTTAAGAATGTATAACCATCCATTATTGGCATTAATAAATCACACATAATAATTGATATTTCTTCTTCAGTTGAAGAAAGAAAATCTAATGCTTCTTTACCATTACCAAAAGGAATAACATTATAATCATTTTCTAAAATAGCACTTAATAATTCACGATTAATCTCTTCATCTTCAATGACTACTACGTTTTTCTTACTATTTAAGTGTAATCTTGTATCAAAATCCATATTAACACCTTATATTAATAATATTTCTCTTTATTTTACCATATTTTTGGAAAAAATACAATTAAAAATACAGCACTATTGTGCTGTATTTCTAATTCTTATTAAAGAATCTTCAATATCATCAAGATATTTAGGATCTTTCTTCATTTCAATTAATTTTTGGCGATTAATTTTAATTTCATCAAAAATTAAATCATAATCTAATTCACGATGAACTGGATATAATCTTAAGAAATTCTTATATTCAATTTCCTCAATCTTTTCTTTAGATAGATTTAATCCATTTAGATAAATATCATCTTTACCTAATAATCCATTAGGATTACCTTTAATTACTAATTTGTCTAATGCTAAGAATTCATGACATAATTTCTTACGAGTTGCGGCATCTTCTTCATCTAAACCATTTTTATCAATACTGATATCAGTTCCATAAAGGATTCTCTTTGAATATTTATTGAAGAAATTTTTTGCTTTTTCAATATTTGAACTTAAATTAGTAAACAATTCTACTCCGGGAGTAATATCAACACTAATATTTGGATAAGTATCAAATAATTGAGAAAGTTTATCCAATTCATTACTTAAGAAAAAGAAATGAGCAAAGGTAATTGATAAATTAGGATGCTTCTTAAGTAAATTTTCAACTTGACGATATTGATCCATATTATTAACATAAGTACCATCAGCATAGAACCAACCACTTCTTCTTGCCCAATCAGGAACCTTATCTTCATCCCAGAATTCTTCTGGATCATTTACATGCCAAGTAATATTAATACCAACTTTTTCTAAATAGGCAAAAGTTGCGTCAAATACTGGATCATCAAAATTAGGAATTGGAAATAATTTTCTTTCTGTTGGTTTTCCTTCAATCATTTTAATACCATCAATTCCACATTTAATCATTCTTTCAATATATTGAGGCATTTCATCCATCTTATCTTGATGATAATAAAGATAAGAATCTAAGGCTCCATCAATATAAATTTTATCTTTAAGAATTGCTTTTGCATAAAAACAATCAATATTTTGATTAATCTTTCTTGTATCAATTTGTGATTCAAGACAACATGCATCTGCTTTTGTGATTTCTAAGGCTTTTTTAATCTTTTCTAAATCTCCTGGAAAATCATAATGTACATGACCATCTATTAACATATCTTTCTCCTATTTTAATTCTTCTATAGTTATTCTCTTTAACATCATTACTAAGTGTTCAGTTATATATTCTTTTAAATAATTTAATTGATCATAATATGAAATACCTACTAAATAATAAGGTTTAGGCCAATAATTACTATTTAAAGTATTCCATCTTTCATTATCTTTCTTTGCATAAGAATTTAATGATTTATAAGTATTATCAATTGATTCTAGCATATATGGAATAATATCTCTATTTATTTCATTTAATTTTTTGACAAATTTAATTCGAAAATCATTATGTTCAAGTAAATCATAAAATAAACGACTATAATTATTAGTATCATTCATCAATCGATCAGCCCGATAATTAGCTAAATAATTACAATTACCACAAGATATATCAAAATCCCATACTGGACCAAATTTAATTTTATCGCCTTGAGCATGATAAAAATATACACTTGAATAGTCACAATCAACATTCATCATTAATTCTTGAATAAAGAAGAAATTAATTACCGAATCTACATCAAAATATTTATCATAATAATTAGTCCTTGTTGATTTAAAAGCTGTTTCAACAAATGTTTTTAATGCTTCAAATTGATAATTATTAAGATCAGTATAAGATTTAGGATATTTAGTACCTATAGGATAAATCTTTCCCCATTCTTTATCCATATCAAGTTCAAAATAATCGACATTTTTAATACCATTAGACAATGGATCTGATGAATCAATCATTTTATAATCAAGTTCTAACAAGAAAGGAATATCCATAATATTTTCATCATAATCAATCTCAATATTAACTCTATTCTTTCCCGTCTTTACTGTTTCACATAATAAATATAATCCATTATATGAATCATTTAAATATACTTCCGCAAAACAGCAATCAACACTATATAAAATACCCATTGCTGTAGCTAAACGATATGCATAAAAATTACGAACTAGAGATGGATCATAATAATTAGCAATTAAAGCCCATTCTTTATCAGCCTTAAAGCCAAATACTTCTTGTTTATTCTCAAATTTGATTTTATAAGATTTTTTAGGAGCAGATAAGGAAGAATTACCTCTAAGTCTAATCTTTCCTGCCACATTATTTAATTGATAATCATTCATTTGTAAAGAATATTCGGCATCAACATAATCTTCTTTAGATACTATTGGATCATTAACTTTAATATCAATTCTTCCAATCGAACCAATATCAAAGATTTTTAAATAATCTTTTTTTTCTTTCCACATTGAAT
>ONHH01000041.1 GCA_900317575.1 uncultured Bacillota bacterium
ATATTTCCCAGAAGGAGCAAAAACTTATGAGATGTATGGGGAAGATGGAATAATGTTAATAAGGAAGGTAAGGGATAATGAATAGATATTTCTTTGTTGCAAGAGCACCTACAGGTAATAAAGTAAAAGGTTATATGACCTTAGAAGATGAATTAGAATTAAAAGATATAATGCAAAATCATAATTATCAATTATTAAAATTTAAAATTAAAAAGAAAAAGGATGAACTATTCACATCATCAAAGATTACAAAAAAAGATTTAATTGATTTATGTGAAAAATTAAATATGCTACTTAAAACAGGAATTAGTTTAACATCATCATTAGATTTAGTGAGTGAAAGCATTAATAAAAAGAAATTTAAAGATATTATTGTTGATGTATCTAATCAAGTAAAGAAAGGAAAAACATTTTCAACTGCCTTATTTGAATATAAGAAACATTTCCCGGATTTTTTTAGAACAATGATTGGCTTGGGTGAGAATAGTGGAAGATTAATTGATATCCTTGATTATATAATTGCTTATTATAATTATGAATTAAAAATTAAAAAGAAGGTACTATCATCATTATTTTATCCATGTTTCTTACTAGTCTTAAGTGTTGTAGTAATAATAGTTGTATCTGTTGTGATAATTCCTACATTTACTTCGATTTTTAATCAAATGAATGTAAAGATTCCTTCAATAACTAGATTTATTATTTCTACATCTCATTTTATTAGTAATAATATCTTAATGATTGTATTAAGTATCATTGGATTAATTTTATGTTTGGTATTATATTTTAATACAAAGAAAGGTAAATTTGTTAGAGATAAATTAAAGATTAGATTTCCAATAATAAGAAAATTTTATATGAATAATATGGTTGTTAAATTTTCTAAATGTTTACAAATTATGATTGTGTCAGGTACTTCACCAGTTATATCTTTACAAACAACAGCTAATCTAATTAATAATTTATATATGGAAGAAGAATTATTATTTGCGATTGATGAAGTTAAAAGGGGACAAAGCATCTCAACTGCACTTAATAGTCTTAATATTTTTCCTAATCTAGTGATTCAAACACTAATGATTAGTGAACAAACATCTAGTTTGGCCCATTCTTTAGAAATATTGGCAAATATTTATGAAGAAGAATCCAAAAATAAATTAAATAAGATTACAACAATTATTGAACCATTTTTTATTCTATTTATTTCTGGTTTTGTTGTATTACTTATTGCGGCTATTTTTATTCCATTAATGTCAATGTTAGATAATATCGGAGTATTTTAGGGGTTTATATGGTTTTAATTGATAAAGCATATGATAATTATATTAGTAATAATGATTGTTTGACTCTCTTTCCAATTGATTTTATAACTAAATATAATTGTATAGCATATGCAGTTGATAATGAAAAATTAATTGTTTTAATTAATCAAGATTTTAGTTTATTTGATTATAATAAATTATATTATTTTACTGAACAAAAGATTGAATTATGCTTAGTTAATAATGATATTTGGGATAAGATATTTAAATTAATTGAAGTATCAAATTCTCGTTCAAACGCAATGTTTAAATACCAAAATAATAAAGAAGAATTGAATTATAAGGTATTAAAAGAAGATGTTACGACTTTTTATCGTGCAGAAGTTAGCAATGCACCGATTGTTAAATTACTTGATTCAATAATTGAAGAAGCTATTACTATAAAGAGTAGTGATATTCATATTGAACCAATGTTTGATCAAATAAAGGTTCGTTTTCGAATTGATGGCAAATTAGTTGATGATTCTACCCTTCCAATTGAATCAATGAATGAGATATCTAATAGATTAAAGGTTATCGCAAATCTAGATATTACCAAAAAACATTTACCACAAGATGGTAAAATAATCTATAAATTAAATGATAAAGAATATGATATTCGTTTATCAGTTCTTCCAACAATTTATGGGGAAAGATTTGCGTTAAGAATCCTAGATACTAATAATCAATATTTTACAATTGATAAATTGCAGTTTTCCGATAATGCCAAACCAAGAATAGATGAGATGTTAGAAATGAAATCTGGTTTAGTATTAGTTGTTGGACCAACCGGTAGTGGAAAATCAACAACTTTAAAATCAATTTTGCTAGCAAATAAAGAAAGAAATGAAAATATTATTACAGTTGAAGATCCTGTTGAATATACTATTGAAGGTATTAGTCAAACACAAATTAATGAAGAATCTGGTTTAACTTTTGCAAATGCATTAAGAACAATTTTACGCCAAGATCCTAATATCATAATGGTTGGAGAAATTAGAGATATGGAAACAGCTAAAATTGCTTGTCGAGCATCGATTACTGGTCATTTAGTTTATTCAACATTGCATACTATTAATTCATATGGAGTAATCAACCGGTTAATTGATATGGGAGTAGAAAAATTTCTATTATTAGATAGCTTAAAGGTGATAATATCGCAACGTTTAATTAGATTATTGTGTAATAATTGTAAAATAGCATATATGAGTGATAAAGAAGAAACTAAATTTTTAGAATTAGAAGAAGCAATTAATTTATATAAACCATGTGGATGTCCAAAATGTAGTTTTACTGGTTATTCTGGTCGTAGAGGAGTATACGAAGTAGTAACTATAGATGAAGATTTTCGAAAGATTATTATAGATGGAAAAAATAGTACTAAATTTTATCAATTATTAAAGAAGAAAAAAATAGAAACATTATTCGAAAATGGAAGAAATCTTGTCGTTGACGGATTATCTTCCATTGAAGAATTAAAATCAGTAATTAGTTAACATAGGGGGAAGAAATGAATTTAAAGAAAAAACTAAAAAGAGGATTTAGTCTAGTTGAAATGCTAGTAGTTGTAGCTATTATTGGTGTACTTTCAACAGTATTATATACTAGTTATACTAAATATGTATCACAAAGTAAGAAGGCTGTTGCGAAAGCTGAAACATTAGAAATTGTTGAAGTATTTCAAACAGCAATGGTAGACCATAGTTCTAAATATAAAGATGAAGAAGTAACTGTTGATACTTATACAACATTTAGTGAACTTGCCGAATTAGATTTAAAAGAAGCTTATACAGAAGCAACTGGTAATACTTTACCTACCAATATTACTTTAACATATGATGATTCTACTAAGAATCTAGTTTATACAAATAATGGAATTAAAGTAACTTATAATTCAACATCAAATAGTATTACTAGTATTGAGGAATTGTAATATGTTAAAAAGATTAAAACTTAAAAGTGGGTTTAGTCTTGTTGAAATGTTAGTGGTTGTTGCAATAATTGGCGTATTATCTACAGTATTATATACAAGTTATACTAAATATGTAGAAAAATCCCAAAGATCTGTTATTACTAAAGAAGCATCAGATGTAATGAATGTATTTGAAGTTGCTTTTATTGAACATCAGGCTAATGGAAGATTAGAAAATGCAACAATCGATATCACTAATTATTATAACTTTAATGAGATGAAGCGTCTTAATTTAAAAAATGCTTATGCACAGGCAAGTGGTAAAACTTTACCTAGTGAAGTATATCTTCAATATGATGATGATGAGACTCATATAATGTATGAACATAATGGATATGTAGCTTATTATTCAATAGAAGATAAGAAAGTAGACAATGTAGAAAAATGGTATTAAGAAGATGGCTAAGGCCATCTTTTATTTTTTTGGAAATATTATTAAATTTTTGATATAATATTATTATGAATGAAATAATAATTATTAATAAAGAAAAAGGATTAACTAGCCATGATGTAGTTAATCGATTAAGAAAAATATTGAATACAAAAAGAATCGGGCATACGGGAACTCTTGATCCTATAGCAAGCGGTGTATTAATTGTCTGCGTTGATCAAGCAACTAAATTAGTTCAATTCTTAGAGAATCAATCTAAAAAATATCAATGTGAAATTCTTTTAGGAACATCAACTGATACTCTAGATATTACAGGAAATATTTTAAAAAAAGAAGTTATTGATCGATCTATTATAAATAAAATTGATGATTTACTTTCATCAATGATTGGTATTGTTGATCAGTATCCACCTATTTATTCAGCCATTAAAGTCAATGGTAAAAAATTATATGAATATGCTAGAAAAAATATTGAAGTAGATATTGAACCTAGAAGAATTGAAATTAAAAATTTAAAAAGAATTTCTGATTTTGAATTTTTAGATGATGGACAAATCAAGTTTTGGTTTGAAGCAGAAGTAAGTAAAGGTACTTATATTAGAAGTATCTGCCGAGATATTGGCGAAAAATTAAACATTCCAAGTACGATGAATGATTTGATTCGAACTGAAGTAGGTGGTTTTACTATTAATTCTAGTTATCATTTAGAAGATATTGAAAGAGGTAATTATCAATCTTATTCAATGCTAGAAATACTTCATGATTTACATAAAACAGATAATGAAATATTTATTTCTAAAGCATTTAACGGTATGAAAATTTCATTTAGCAATATTTATGAAATCTTTAAGGATTATCCATCTAGATTTATCATTTATCAAAATGATAATCTTATTGCTATCTATGATAAAGATGAAGAAAAACATTGCTACAAGGCGGTGAGAGTATGGAAGTAATCAAATTTGATGAATATATTAAAAATTATAATCAATCTTTAGTCTGTGCAATTGGTGAATTTGATTGTATTCATTTAGCTCATCAATTATTAATTAAAAAAACAATTGAAACTGCAAATTCTCTTAATTATAAATCAGCTGTCCTCTTATTTGATCCGCATCCATCAAAAGTATTATTTAATAAAGATGTTAGTGTCTTTTCATTAAAAGATAAAGAACGTATCTTTTCTAAATTTGATTTAGATTATTTGATTATTATTAATTTTAATGAAGACTTTTCTAAAGTTTCACCAAGTGATTTTGTTAATAAATATTTAATTAAATTAAATATCAAGATTGCAGTTGTTGGATTTGATTTTAGTTTTGGTTACCTTGGTAAAGGTAAAGCAACCGATATTGAAAAATTATCTAACAATTATATTAAAACAATTATTATTGATGAACAAAAAGATAATAATCAAAAAATTAGTTCAACTCTTATTAGAAATTATTTATTAGATGGAAAATTAGAAGAGATTAAGAAATTATTAGGTTATAATATTAGCTTAATTGGCAATGTAATAATTGGTCATGGAGTAGGACATACTATCAATTTACCAACTGCTAATCTAGCATTTAAGAACCCAAATATCAAATTAAAAGAAGGAGTATATGCAGTTAAAGTATATATTGATGATTTAGAATATTATGGAATGATGAATGTTGGATATAACCGAAGTTTCAATCAATATCATAATTTATCATATGAAGTTCATATCTTAGATTTTAATGAAGATATTTATGGGAAAGAGATTACAGTTGAATTTGATAAGTTTTTAAGAGAAGAAATTATCTTTAATTCGATTGATGATTTTAAAAAACAAATTGAAATAGATAAGTTAAATATAAAAATGTTCTTTCAAGTAAAATGAATATGTTTCCATTTTTTAAAAATATCGGCTTTTTACTTGAAAAAAACAAAAAAAAGTGTATAATATAAATGCTAATACTTGGTTTAACGATTATTCCGACGTTTTACGAAGTTTTATGCATAATTTATTAACTATTTATTAGTTAAAATATAGGAGGAATATATGGCTTGCATTACTAAAGAAGAAAAAGCCGCAATTATTGAAAAATTTGCGCGTTCTGAAGGTGACACTGGTTCAACTGAAGTTCAAATTGCTATTTTGACTGCAGAAATTAACAAATTAAATGAACATATGCATCAACATCCTCATGACTATCATTCTCATAGAGGTCTTATGAAGAAGATTGGTCATCGTCGTAATCTTTTAAATTATCTTAAAAGAGTTGATGTTCAAGGTTATCGTGAAGTTATTGCCAAATTAGGATTAAGAAAGTAAGGCTAGCGGGCACTATATTTTTAGTGCCCTTTATCCTTATGAAAAAAATTAGTTATTTCAAAATTTTATTATTTGAGAGGATATATTTATATTATGGAAAAGAAAGTATTTGAATACGTTCAACGTGACCGTAAATTTACAGTTGAAATTGGTGAATTAGCAAAACAAGCTAATGGTGCTTGTTTAGTTAGATTTAATGATACTGCTGTTTTAAGTGCGGCTGTTGGAAGTGATCAAGTTATGGCTACAGACTTTTTTCCACTTACAGTATTATATCAAGAAAAATTATATGCTGGTGGAAAGATTCCTGGAGGCTTTTTAAAAAGAGAAGGTCGTCCAACTGAACATGAAACTCTAGTTTCTCGTTTAATTGATAGACCAATCAGACCTTTATTTGCTGATGGCTTTCGTAACGAAGTACAAGTAATTAATATGGTGTTAAGTGCTGATCCTGATTGTTCAGCTGCAATGGCTGCTATGTTAGGTGCTAGTATTTCTTTAGGCATTTCTGATATTCCATTCCAAGGTCCAATTGCTGGTGTAGTTGTTGGTCGTGTTAATGGTGAATTGGTTATTAACCCAACTGTAGAAGAACTAGAACAATCAGATATTAATTTAACTGTTGCGGGTACTATTAAAGCAATTAATATGGTTGAAGCTGGTGCAAAACAAGTATCAGAAGATGATATGCTTGAAGCATTAGTATTTGCTCATAAAGAAATCGCTAAGATTTGTGCATGGGAAAATGAAATTATTGCAGCAGTAGGAAAAGAAAAGATTGTTCCAGATCTATTCAAGATTCCTGAAGACTTAGAAAAAGAAATCAGAGATTTTGCGTGGACTGATTTACAAAAAGCTATTTCTACTCATGAAAAATTAGAAAGAGAAGCAAACATTGAACATGTAAATGAAGTAACAAAAGCTCATTTTGATGAAAAGTTTGCTACTATGAATCTTGAAAGAGAAGAATTAGAATTAAATCAAACTTATGTTAATATGGTTCTTGAACACATGTTAGCTGAAGAAGTTCGTAGACTAATTACATTTGATAAGATTCGTCCAGATGGAAGAGCGGTTGATGAAATCAGACCTTTATCTAGCCGTGTTGATTTATTTGAAAGAACTCATGGTTCTGCCTTATTTACTCGTGGACAAACTCAAAGCTGTTCAATTGTAACATTAGGTGCATTAAATGAATTCCAAATTATTGATGGCTTAGGTGTAGAAGAAAGCAAACGTTTCATGCTACATTATAACTTCCCTCAATTTGCAGTAGGATCTACAGGTCGTTATGGTTCTCCTGGACGTCGTGAAATTGGTCATGGTGCTCTAGGTGAAAGAGCATTATTACAAGTAATGCCAAGTGAAGAAGAATTCCCTTATACAGTAAGAGTTGTATCAGAAATTCTTGAATCTAATGGTTCATCTTCTCAAGCATCTATTTGTGCTGGTACAATGGCATTAATGGCTGCTGGTGTACCAATTAAGGCTCCAGTTGCTGGTATTGCAATGGGCTTAATTAGTCAAGATGATGAATGTAGTAAATATACTATTTTAACTGATATTCAAGGTCTAGAAGATCACTATGGAGATATGGACTTTAAGGTAGCAGGTACTAGAACTGGTATTACTGCTTTACAAATGGATATCAAATGTAAAGGTATCACTACTAAAATCTTAAAAGAAGCATTAGCTCAAGCTAAGAAAGGTCGTATGCAAATTCTTGATCATATGGCTACAACTATTAGTGAAGTTCGTCCAGAAGTTAGCAAATATGCTCCTAAAGTTAAACTTATCAGAATCTCACCAGACAAAATTAGTATGGTTATTGGTTCTGGTGGTAAGAATATCCAAGATATTATTGAAAAATGTAATCAAGTTAAGATTGATATTGAACAAGATGGTCGTGTATTTATTATGCATTCAGAAGTTGAATGGATTGATAAAGCAATCGAATTAATTGAAAATATTTGTCGTGAACCTGAACTTAATGCTATCTATCCTGCAAAAGTAATCAAGATTCTTGATATTGGTGCAGTAGTTGAAATTTGGCCAGGCTGTGAAGGATTAGTTCATATTTCTAATCTTGCATGGAGAAGAATTAATAAAGTTGAAGATGAAGTTAATTTAGGCGATGAAATTGTTGTTAAATTAATTGAAATAGGTTCAAATGGTAAATTAAGATTCTCTAGAAAAGATACCTTACCTAAACCAAAATCGACAAAAAAGGAAGATAAAGATGAGTAATCAAAAAATAGGTATTACATCTGATAGTAGTTCAAGTCTTGCATATGCACCATTTAAACATGATGTAAGAATTACAAGAACTACCATTAGATTTGGTGAAAAACAATATATGGATGGTGTTGATATCACTGCTGATTCTTTCTATGATTTATTAGAAAAAAGTGATGTTATGCCATCAACAGCTGCTCCTTCACCAGAAGAAATTATTGGTAGAGCTACCGAATTAAGAGATGAAGGATGTACTGATGTAATTCATTTTCCAATCTCTTTTGCATTATCATCATATGGAGAAAATTTATTAAATTTAAAAGATGATTATGTTGAAGGTGTTAATTATCATGTATTCAATCCTCGTACAGGGGCAATGATTGAAGGATATTGTGCTCATTATGCAGAAATTCTTGCAAAAAAAGGATACAGTGTTGAAGAAATCTTCGATGAATGTGAGAAATTTGTTAATTCATCTTGTACATATCTTTTAGTTGATGATTTAAAATTCTTAGTTAAGGGTGGTAGATTAAATGCTGCTAGTGGTTTAATTGGAAGCTTAATGCGTATTAAACCAATCCTTAAGTTAGATAAAAAGGGTACAATTGATCCTTTTGAAAAAGTAAGAACTCATGCAAAGGCTATTGAAAGAATGTTTGAAATCATTAAAGAAGATACAAAAGATGCAAAAGAAGTATTATTTGTTGTTCAACATTCACAAAGATTAGAAGAAGGGCAAGCAATTAAAGAAAGATTTGAAAAAGAATTCCCTAATTGCGCTAAAGCTACTCTTTCAACTATTACACCAACAATTGGTTGTCATATTGGTTCACATGTAATAGGTATGAGTTATATCATTTTAGATAATTTAAAAGAAGGTAAAGATTTATAATTATATCGGATAATCGAGCATAATTAATTATGTTAGGAAAGTCCATACTAGCACAGTCTGCGATGATTGTAGTGTTTGTGCTTAACGAACAAATAAGTTAAGGGACGTAAGTCACGGCGAATGAAGCCTAAGGTTTAACTATGGTGTAGTTCATAAAGTGCCACAGAGACGAATCTTTTGGAAACAAAGGAGTGGAACGGGTAAACCCCACAAGCTAGCAACCCAAATTTTGGTAGGGGCATGGATGCGGAAGAAATGAATTCCAATTCTGCATGAAAATGAGACAAATGATTATCCATCCATTTTATGGATGACAGAATATGGCTTATAGATATAATTATATAGGTGGCTTTGCCACCTTTTCTTGAAACTGGAGGTTATATGGTAATTAAATCTGCTGATTATATAATTAGCTGTGTTGATCAAAATCAATATCCTAAAGATAATCTTCCGATTATTCTATTACTTGGAAGAAGTAATGTTGGTAAGAGTAGTTTTATTAATACTATTACTAATCGTAAAAAATTAGCATATACTTCTAGTAAACCAGGAAAAACCTTAACCTTAAATTTTTATCGAATAAATAATCAATTTTATTTTGTCGATGCACCAGGTTATGGTTATGCTTCTAGAAGTTTTGATACAAGACAAAATTTTGGAAAAATGATTGAGAATATTTTAAGCAATAATGAAAGATTAAAAAAAGTATTCTTAATTGTTGATTCACGTATTGAACCTACTGATGATGATTTATTAATGATAGAATTTTTACGTCATTACAATCATAATCTAAAGGTTGTCGCAACAAAATCTGATAAATTATCAAAAAATGAAATATTTAAAAATAAAAATATCATTAAAAATAAATTAGCTATCACTGATGATGATTTAATAATCTTTTCATCATTAAATAAAACTGGTGTGGCTGATGTTGATAATGAAATTAATAATATATTATAATTATAAAAAAGGAGAAAGCTATGAAAGCATCAAAGATGCTCATTGGAACATTAAAAGAAGCTCCAAATGAAGCTGTTATTTCTAGTCATATCTTATTAATTCGTGCTGGAATGATTCGTAAATTAGTTTCTGGTGTTTATAATTATTTACCATTAGGTTTAAGAACTTTAAATAAGATTGAAAATGTTATTCGTGAAGAAATGGATAAAGCAGGATCATTAGAAATTTTATCATCGGCTTTACAACCTAAAGAATTCTGGGTTGAATCGGGAAGATGGCAAAAATATGGACCTGAATTAATGAGACTAAAGGATCGAAATGATCGTGAATTCTGTCTTGGCCCAACTCATTAAGAAATATTTACTGATCTTGTTCGTAATGAAATTAAATCTCGTAAAGCTCTTCCTATCAATATTTATCAAATTCAAACTAAATATCGTGATGAATTAAGGCCTCGTTTTGGCCTTATGAGAAGCCGTGAATTTATTATGAAGGATGCTTATTCATTCGATGTCGATGAAGCGGGCTTGAATGATTCTTATCAAAATATGTATAAGACTTATGAAAGAATCTTTAATCGTTTTGATATTAATTATAAAGTTGTATTAGCGGATACTGGTGCTATTGGTGGAAGTGGATCTCATCAATTTATGGCTTTAAGTGATGTAGGTGAAAGTAATATTCTATATTGTGATTGTGGTTATGCTGCTGATGAAGAAAAAGCTACATCAAGAGTAGATGATTCTTCAAAAGATACAAAATTAGAAGAAATAAAGAAAATTGAAACACCTCATCAAAAGACCATTGAAGATCTTTCTAAATTCTTAGAAGTTGATTCTAAAAAAATTATTAAAGCCGTATCTTATGTTAATATGGTAACTAATGAATTAGTTGTAGTTTTAGTTCGTGGTGATAAAGAAGTTAATGAAATTAAAGTAGTTAATAAATTAAATATTGCAGAACACGAATTAAGATTTGCGGGGGCTGATGAAATTAGTAATATTGGATCATGTGAAGGATTTATTGGTCCAGTTAATCTAAAAGGTGCTATTTTACTTGTTGATGAAGAAGTAACTTTAGTAAATAATGCTGTTTGTGGAGCAAACGAAGCTAATTATCATTTAATGAATGTAAATTATAATCGTGATTTCACTGGCCTCGTTGGTGATTATCGTAAAGCTCAAGCAGATGATCTTTGCCCAGTATGTGGTAAGAAGATGAAACTTGAAAGAGGTATTGAATTAGGACAAATCTTTAAATTAGGCACTAAATATTCAGAACCAATGAAATGTACTTTCCATGATGAAGATGGTAAAGAAAAACCAATGATTATGGGATGTTATGGAATTGGAGTTACAAGAACTTTATCGAGTATTATTGAACAACATCATGATGAATTTGGAATCAAATGGCCATTAAATGTTGCGCCATACCATGCAGTAATTGTACCAATTAATTATGATGATGAAGTAATGAAAAATGCTAGTGATTTCTTATATGAAAAATTATTAGCTAATGGTGTTGAAGTAATTCTTGATGATCGTGATGCAAAACCAGGATTTAAATTTAAAGACTGGGAATTAATTGGTATTCCATATATTGTAACCATTGGTAGAAGAGCTAATGAGAGAATATGCGAATTTAAGATGCGTAGCGATATGATTAAAGTTGAATTAGATTTTGATGAAGCAGCTAATCGTATTATTCAGGCTGTTAAATCAATTAAATAATAAAAAGGAGAAATTATGGATCCGCTGGCCGCGAAACTGTTAAGTATAAATTTTACACCTCGTGATGGTCTTTATTTAGGAATTATATTTATTTCTATTATAATTAGTGCATTCTTTGCAGCTTGTGAAACAAGCCTTGCTCAAGCAAAGCGTTTCAAAATTATTGTTCATGCTGATGCTGGAAGTAAAAAAGCAAAATATGCCTTAAAGAATTTGGATAAAATTGATAGCACAACTATTAATATGCTTATTAATATTAATTTATTCCATATTATTCCTTCGACCTTAGCGACATTAACTTTAATAAATTGGATGGGAGATAATTTAAGTGATGTAGCATCACTTATATCTACTATTTCCATGACCTTATTAATCTTTTTATTTAGTGAAATGTTACCTAAATACATTGCTAATAAAAAGCCAACTATTATTGCTGAAAATACAGCTATACCTCTTTATATCTTTGGTAAAATCTTAACTCCATTAACTTTATTTTTCCGTTTTATTGTATGGAGTATTAAAAAGATTTTTCATTTAAAAGAAAACACCGATCAAATAACTGAAATTGATTTCCAAGATACTATTGAAGATATTCAAGAAGAAGGAAAGATTGAAGAAGAAGCAAGTGATATTATTCAAGCTGCTGTTGATTTTGGTGATTACACTGTTCGAGATGTAATCATGCCAATCAAAAAAATGGTAGTTTATGATGTAAAGAATTCGGCTCGTCGTGATGTCTTAAAATTCTTATCGACTGTTCCATATTCAAGAATTCCTGTTTATGAAGATAATGTTAATAATATTATTGGTATTTTACATGTAAAAAAATATCTTCTACAAGTAAAAGAAAAAACTTATTTTAATTTTAAATCAATCTTAACCAAACCATTATTTGTTGATAAATCAACTAAGATTGATGATATGTTAGATGTTTTCCAATCTAGTCGTACTCATATTGCGATAGTCAAAGATTATAAGAAAGATATCGTACTAGGTATGGTTACTATGGAAGATGTTGTAGAAAAATTAGTTGGAGATATTGATGAAAAAAATCCTCCTAAAGCAGAAATAGGAGGTGATGACATTGATTAATGTTATTCGTTATATCCTTGTAGGCTTATTTTTAATTCTTTCAGCTTTATTTTCTGGCTCAGAAATTGTTTATTCAAAAGTAAATAAATTAAGACTTGAAAGAGATATTGAAAAAGGCGACAAGCGTAGTGAAAAAGCTTTAAAAGTTGCTAATGACTTTGATAAAACAATTACTACTATTTTAATTGGTAATAATTTAGTTAATATTGCGTTATCATCAGTTGCAACCCTTATTGCTACATCAATATATTTTGAAAATACTGGTAAAGATGAATTATCGTCTTTAATGACTTTAGTAGTTACTTTAATCATTACTGGTGTTGTATTAATTTTTGGTGAAATCTTACCTAAAACAATCTTCCCTAATTTTAGTTATCAATTATCAAGAAGACTTACTCCATTTATTAATCTCTTTTCCTTTGTTTTCCATTTCTTAATTATTTTTATTAATAAGATTGTTGGCTTCTTAGCTAAACCATTTATTAGAAATATTGAAGAGGATGAAGAAGAAGATATCATTGATGAAGAATTAAACGCAATGACTGAAGAATTAGAAGAAACTGGACAAATTGATAGTGATGATGCAGAATTAATTAAACAAGCAATCACTTTTAGTGATAAAGTAGCAGTAGACATAATGATTCCAAGAGTTGATGTTGTTGCGTATGATCTTGATGATGGTTTTGAAAACATTGTTAATGATGAACGCTTCTTTGAAAATTCAAGAGTACCTGTTTATAAAGAATCAGTTGATAATATTATTGGTATTATTGATACAATTGCTGTCTTAAAATATATTCTTAATAAAAAAGAATATGAATTACAAGATGTATTATTTGACGCGTTATTTGTTCATAAAACAATGCCAATCGCTAATATCTTAAAAGAATTAAAATCAAAACATATGCACCTAGCTATCGTTCTTGATGAATGGGGCGGTTTCATGGGTATTATTACGATTGAAGATATTCTTGAAGTTTTATTTGGTGAAATTTGGGATGAAACTGATGTTGTTGAACTTGAATATGAACAATTAGCTGATAATAAATATTTAATCAGTGGTGATATGAATATTCATGATTTCTTTGATTTATTAGATTACGATGATCGAGATTTAGAATCAGAATATACAACATTTGGTGGATGGTGTACGGAAGTTCTAGACAAATTCCCTGAAGTTAATGATCAATTTGATTTTGAAAATTTCAATATTAAGATTGTATCAGTTGATGGAATGCGTGTTGATAAAGCTGAAGTCACTATTTATGAAAAAGAAGAAGATGAATAAAAAAATAGACTTGAAAAAGTCTATTTTTTATTTGAATAATGATAAATCATCGAATGCGATAACTTTAGCACCGTAAACATTAGATGAACTAGTAACAAATTCTATTTCGTTCTCATTTACCCATCGAACTATTTTTTTAGGCTTTGGTACGATTACAATTACTTTTATATAATCAGTTGGTTCATTCATAAATTTATTTAAACCAGGAACAAATTTATGATAGGGATGAGGCTTACCTGGATCATTAGATCCACCATATTTAATTTCAAAAGTAGTTTTATTGTTAATTGATACATCTGCATATCTTTCACTTTTAATAAATTTAATTAAAAATTTCTTTTCATCTCTTACAGCTGTAATATTAGCATCTAAGATATTTGTATCACTGATTTCATAATTTAAATATTTTAAATCTGATATAAATTGTTCTTTATCAGTTTTAGTAGATTTGAATCCTTTAATAACAAGAATTACAATAACTACAGCAATTATAATTCCTAAAAAAATGTATAATGAAATATCCATATTATTTTACCTCAATAAATTATACCAAATATTTATTTTATTTATCATAAATTAGTTAACATAATATTTAATTTTATTGCAAAAAAAACAATAATAAGGTATAATATAATAGAATATAATTAATAAAAGAGGTAAACTATGCATTTTTCATTTTCTCTTAATTTAGTAATCGCAATAATAATTTTAGTTTTATTAATATTTTTATTAATAAAAGAAATAATGAATAAAAAGAAAGTTGATACCTTTATCAATTTTGTTATTGGTCTAGTTGGTATCATTCCATCTATTGTATCTTTAATTGATACTAAATTTGATTTTCAAGAATTCTTCAATATTATTTATATAGTGAATATTGTGGTATCAATAGCATTTATTATTGTAACTATTATAAAATTATTAAAAGAAAAAAAGAATCAAGTAGAAACTGAAAATAAGGATGAAACAACAGAAACTGAAGATAAAAATGAATAAATCTTAATGATTTATTCATTCATTTTATTAGAAAGAGGTTAATAAATGATACCCTCAAAAGAAGAAATATTAAAAAGACAAAAACGCATTCGTAATTTCTCAATTATAGCTCATATCGATCATGGAAAAAGTACTTTAGCTGATCGTATCTTAGAATTTACTAAAACGCTTGAAGCAAGGGAAATGAAAGATCAAATTCTTGATTCAATGGACCTTGAACGTGAGAGAGGAATTACTATTAAACTTAATGCAGTTTAATTAAATTATACATCTAAAGATGGAGAATCTTATATTTTTCATTTAATTGATACTCCTGGACATGTCGATTTTGCGTATGAAGTATCAAGAAGCCTTGCGGCATGTGATGGTGCTATTTTAGTAATTGATGCATCACAAGGAATTGAAGCTCAAACCTTAGCTAATGTTTATTTAGCATTAGATAATAATCTTGAAATTATTCCATTTATTAATAAGATTGATTTGCCTTCTGCAGATGTTAATAAAGTAAAAAAAGAAATTGAAGATATTATCGGTTTAGATTCTAATTTTGCGGTATGTGGTAGTGCTAAAGAAGGTATTGGTATTGAAGAATTATTAGAAGAAGTTGTTCATACTTTGCCAGCACCAAATGGAGACCCATTTGGAAAAGTTCAAGCTCTAATTTTTGATTCTTATTATGATTCATATCGAGGAGTAATTCCTCTGATCAGAGTTATGAATGGAATGATTAAAGTTGGTGATCATATAAAGATGCATAATTCTGGTGCAATTTATGAAGTATTAGAATGTGGTGTAACTAATCCAAAAGAAATCAAAAGAGAATTTTTAACAGCTGGTGATGTAGGTTGGATTTCTGGTAGTATTAAAGATATCAAGACTGTTCAAGTTGGTGATACAATGACTACCATTGAAAATGAATCTTTTGATACTTTACCAGGATATCGTAAAATGAATTCAATGGTATTCTGTGGGATTTATCCGCTTGAAAGTAATAAATATGATGAATTAAAAGAAGCATTAGAAAAATTAAAACTAAATGATGCTGCATTAGTTTATGAGCCAGAAACATCGCAAGCATTAGGATTTGGTTTTCGATGTGGATTCTTAGGCCTTCTCCATATGGATATTATTCAAGAAAGAATTGAAAGAGAATTTAAGATTAATCTTATCGCGACTGCTCCTAGTGTAGAATATCATGTTAATCTTACAAATGGCGATATGATAAAGATTGACAATCCAACTGATTTACCAGATTTGACATTAATTAAATCAATTGAAGAGCCTTATGTTCGTGCAACTCTAATAATGCAAAAAGATCAAGTTGGATCTATTATGGAAATATGTCAAAATCGCCGTGGACAATTTGTTAATATGTCATATATTGATGATAACAGGGTATCAGTTATTTATGATTTGCCATTAGCAGAAATTGTTTTCGATTTCTTTGATAAAATAAAATCTGCTTCTCAAGGTTATGCGTCATTCGATTATGAATTAATTGATTATCGTGAATCGAATCTTGTTAAACTTGATATATTATTAAATGGTGAAAAAGTTGATGCTTTGAGTGTTATTATTCATCGAGATTCAGCTTATCATAGAGGTCGATTATTAGTTCAAAAATTAAAAACTGTTATTCCTCGACAATTATTTGAAATTCCAATTCAAGCAGCCGTTAATACTAAGATTATTGCGAGAGAAAATATTTCAGCAATGCGTAAAGACGTTCTTGCAAAATGTTATGGTGGTGACGTTAGTAGAAAACGTAAATTACTAGAAAAACAAAAAGAAGGAAAGAAGCGCATGAAGCAAGTAGGATCAGTAGAAGTTCCTCAAGATGCATTCTTAGCAATTCTTAAATTATCTGATGAATAATTTACGTACTGGTTTGTATGTTCATATTCCATTTTGTAAAAATATCTGTCCTTATTGTGGATTTACAAAAATGGTCGCAAGTTATGAAATTAAAGATAATTATCTAAAAAGCCTATTTAAAGAAGCTGAAATAAAAAAGTTGGATAATATTTCATTTAAAACTCTTTATATTGGCGGCGGTACTCCTAGTTCATTATCTTTAAATCAATTAGATTTTTTATTAAATGGTTTATCTAAATATATTGATTTTACTAAACTAGAAGAATTTACTATTGAAGCAAATCCTCTTGATATAAATGATGATTTTATTGATCTTATAATGAAATATCATATCAATCGTTTAAGTATTGGTATACAATCATTTAATAATCAGATTACTGATTTAATAAAAAGAAAGATTGATATCAATGATTTTAATAAGATTATTTCTATTTTAAATAATCATCATTTTATAAATTATTCATTTGATTTAATGTATGGTTTTATTAATCAAACTACTGATGATATTAAAAAAGATTTAGATATTTTGATTAATGCAAAACCTAAACATATTTCTTTATATGCTTTAATAATTGAAGATAAAACAATCTTTAAATATCAAAGAGATCATGGAATAAATTTTGAAGCAAGTGATGATGAACAGGCTAAAATGTATAATTTCATTTCTTCATATTTATTTAATTATGGATATAAACGATATGAGACTAGTAATTTTTCGATAGAAGGCTATGAATCAAAACATAATTTAATCTATTGGAATTATGATAATTATTATTCATTAGGTATTGGTGCAACTCAGATTGTTAATGGTGTTGAAGAAACAATGGATGTAAATATTACTAATTATATTTCTTCATTAGCTAATAATAAAATACCAAAACATTATATAAAAGAATTAAATGAAGAACAAATCTTATTTGATTACGCAATGGTTAATCTTCGAAAGAGCGAAGGAATTAATAAAGATATTTTTAAATCAAGATTTAATAAAGATGTAAAATCTGTATATTTAAATATTAATAATCTATTAAAAAAAGAATATTTATTAGAAAATGATAAATCAATATTTATCAATCCAAAATATGTATTTGTAGAAAATTCAATCATCGTTGATACGATTGATAAAATTAAGGTGTGATATGGAAAATACGATTATTGAATACCGTAATTATTTAATCAGTGAAAGAATGAAAAGTAATAATACGGTTTCTAGTTATGTAAGTGATATTGAAAATTATCTTTATTATTTACAAAATAATTTAATGATTGATCAAGTAGATTTAATCAGTACTGAAGACATTAAGAAATATTTAAGTTTTATTAAGAAATTAGGTTATTCTAATGCATCCATGAGTCGAAGCTTAAGTAGCATTAAGAGCTATCATAAATTTCTTCACTTAGAAGGATTAACTAAAACTAATCCAGCTAGTCCCATTTCAAGTCCTAAAAAAGAGAAGAAGTTACCTGATGTTTTAAGTATTGATGAAGTAATGCTATTACTTCAATCATTAAATGATTCAACTCCAATAAACGCGAGAAATCAAGTAATGGTCGAATTAGATTACGCAACCGGTCTAAGAGTATCAGAATTAGTTAATTTAAAATTAACTGATTTAAGACTTACTTCAAAGATGATTTCAACTATTGGTAAGGGTGAAAAAGAAAGATTAATACCTGTAAATGATTATTGTCTTAAATTACTTAGAAATTATATTATTAATTTTAGACCACAATTATTAAAAAATAAAAAAGATTCAGGTTATGTCTTTTTAAATGCTAGTGGTGAACATTATTCAAGGCAATCATATTTCAAATTAATTAAGAAATTATGTAGTAATGCAGGAATTGAAAAAAATATTTCACCACACACCTTGAGACATTCTTTCGCAACTCATTTACTAGAAGCAGGAACTGATTTAAGAATTATTCAAGAATTATTAGGTCATGAATCAATTTCTACTACTCAAATTTATACTCATTTAAGTAATAAAACAATTAAATCTATTTATAATAGCGCACATCCTCGAGGAGATAAATAAAATGAAATATAAAAGAATATTTGTAATTGTAACAGATTCTATGGGCGTTGGTGAATGTCCAGATTCAATTAATTATAATGATAAAGGTGCTAATACCTTTGGTCATATAGCTGATCGTAGTGAAGGATTTAAAGTTCCACTATTAACTAAATTAGGTATCGGAAATATTTGTCCAAATTCAAGAATCTTACCTGTTGATAACCCACTTGGTGTTGTATGCAAAATGCAAGAAATCAGCAAAGGAAAAGATACATTAACTGGTCATTTTGAGATTATGGGTTTAAAAGTTGACAAACCGTTTCCTTCATTTACTGATACAGGTTTTCCAGATGAATTAATTAAAATGCTTGAAGATTATTCTGGAAGAAAAGTAATAGGTAATTGTGCCGCAAGTGGAACTGAAATTATAAAAGAACTAGGAGAAGAACAATTAAAAACTGGGAACTTAATAGTTTATACTTCATCTGATTCAGTTTTGCAAATAGCAGCTCACGAAGAAATTATTCCTTTAAAAGAATTATATGATATTTGTAGCTATGCTAGGAAGATCACTTTAGAAAGACCTGAATGGCAAGTTGGTCGGATTATCGCACGACCATATATTGGAACTAATCGTGACAATTTTAAACGAACTCCTAATCGTCATGATTATGCAGTATCACCTCATGATAAAACCGAACTTGATTTCTTAAAAGAAAAAGGATTGATGGTCCATGCGATTGGTAAGATCAATGATATCTTTAATGGATGCGGAATAACTGAAACTGAAAGAACTGTTTCAAATCATGATGGAATGGAAAAAACTATTGCGATGCTTGATCGTGAGTTTACAGGATTAGTATTTACCAATCTAGTAGATTTCGATGCTTTATATGGTCATCGTCGTGATGTTGTTGGCTATCGAAATGCTATCGAAGAATTTGATGTTCAACTTCAAGAATTTATTGATAAAATGTCTGATGATGATTTAGTAATCGTTGTTGCTGATCATGGTAATGATCCAATTCATCATGGAACTGATCATACAAGAGAATATGTTCCATTTATTGCATATTCTAAAAAATTAAAAGGTAAGGTTCTTCCAATTCAAATAAGTTTTGCAGCAGTTGGTAAGACTATTGCAGAGAACTTTGGAACTCAACTTCCTACAATTGGAAATAGCTTATTATCTGATTTATAATTTTTAAAAAATTAAAGAGAAGAAATTTAATTGATAATTAGTCATACTTAAATAGTATGACTTTTTATTATGCCATTTTACAGCAATCGATTTTTTCAATATGATTAATTATCAATTAAGATTTTTTTAATAGCGGAAAATCTTTACTAAAGAAAATGAATTTAAATAATGTGAATAATTAATAATCAACATTTTAAAATATCGACAATTGATGATTCCTTATTATATAATAAAAAATACTAATAATAAGATAAAAACAGAAGATAAACTTATTAATAATTAAGTTATCAACAATATTATATAAATATAAAAATATATTGGATTTACTTTACTTTTTTAATGGTTAACATAATATATATTATAGGAAGTAAAATAGATATTTCGAACTAACTAAAATAATAAGGTTAAACACATTCAAAATCATAAAATGAATTATTTATTTGATAATTTTAAATAAGATTCTTCTTTTAAACTAACTCAAATATTATTTCATGACTTAGTTTATTTTCTTATTTAAAAGTGTTAAAAAATAATAAAACCTCTAACTTCTTGTATTTATCCACAAATGTGTGTTTTAATTAATCCACTTCTGATAAATCGAATTTAATATCTATTAATAATTAATCATTCGTTTTATTTAAATCGTTTATTATAATTCAAATATTTTATTAAATATAGATCTTTAATTATTTAATTCTTTAGAACTGAGAATTAAAATATGGCGTTTTAAATAAATTCAGATGATTAATTATCCACATTTAATTATTCGATTGCTATAAAACGCCAAATATTAA
>ONHH01000003.1 GCA_900317575.1 uncultured Bacillota bacterium
TTTAGTGTAGTTATCTTCAATCTTGTCGCATTCTTCTAAATCAATCGCGTTACTATCAACGAGTTGTTTAACTTTAGTTAATGCTTCTCGCATATATTCACCCGCGGATGAATCTAAGTTATTAGCCTTGGCTAAAGCATCTGGATTACCCGCTAATGAGGCGACAAAAGCAGGATAGGCAATTGTGTTCATTAAGCAGCTTGATGATTTAAGGCTATAGCCCATCATTGGACTAGCATAACCTTTATTACGGAATGCCTCATTTACTGCAAGTAATTCATCCCAAGTTGAAGGAACACTTAATCCTTCTTTCTTAAATAGATCATCATTGACAAGCATTCCATAAGTTCTTGAAAATACTGGAACCATTAAGACATTGCCACTTGCGTCATGATTAACAAGACCTGGACGAATAATATCTAAATTAATATTAGTTTTAGAAATATCTTCCATATGTGATACAACTGAATTATATTTTTCATTACCAATCATCCAAGTATAGGAGAAGAAAATATTAGGTTTATCATTTCCTTCTAATACAGTTCCTAGTATATTATTATAATCATCTAATTTTCGATAATCAAGACTTACATTAGGATAGAATTCATTAAAACGATCAAATTCAGCTTCTAAAGCTTCAAAATTATCATAGCTTCCTACAACAGTAATTTCACAGCTAGTATTTGTATCTAAAGCTGGTTTAAATACATCACTTGTTTCATCTTTTTTATCGTCTCCACAAGCCATCATAGATACGCTAATAATACTGATTAAAATTAAATATAAAATTTTTTTCATAATTTTCTTTCCTCCTTAATTCTTCTTATTTCTTTAATTACAAGTTTAATATCGACTGGCTTTGCGATATGACCATTCATACCGGCATTTAAGCATTCAGTAACATTTTCTGAGAAAGCATCCGATGTCATCGCAATAATTGGAATATTTGCTTGCCATGGATCATCAAGTTTTCTAATTGTTCTTGTCGCATCAAGACCATTCATTTCTGGCATTTGAATATCCATAAAGATTAATGCATAGCTTCCTTCTTGAGCTTGTTTCATCTTTTCAACACAGATTCGACCATTTTCAGCTCTTTCAGTAGTTATTCCATACATTGAAAGTAGGGTTGATATAATTTCCCAGTTGATATCATAATCTTCCGCAATCAAGATATTCAATCCCTCTAAATCGGAATAATCACTTTCTGGTTCCATTGATTCTTTTTCTTTACCTAAGATTTCACTAATCTTATCATATAAAGTTGAACGGAATAATGGTTTACTTAAGAATCCATTAACCCCAGCAGCTTTTGCTTGTTCCTCAACATCTGACCATTCATAAGCTGATATCAAAAGAATTGGGGTATTAGAATTAATTTCTGAACGAATTCTACGAATTGTTTCAATTCCATCAATATCTGGCATCTTTAAATCAACAATTACAATACTATAATCAAGTCCTGATTCATGACGATGAGTAATCATACCTAAAGCTTCAAGACCACTAGCTGCTTGTTCAACATTTAATCCTAAAGATTCAAGAGTATCAACTGCTGTTTCAAGTAAGACTTCATCATCATCAACAATTAAGACATCTAAAGCTTCAAGCCTCATATCTCCTCGTTGGTGATCAGCAATTGGAATATCAATTGTAACAGTAAAGGTTGTCCCTTTTCCAGGAGCACTATCACATTCAATAGTTCCTCCCATTAAATCAACCATTTGTTTTGTTATAGCAAGACCTAAACCCGTACCTTGAATACTATTAACTCTACTGTCTGTTTGACGAGAGAATGGTTGATACATATGAGCCATAAATTCTGGAGTCATACCAATACCATTATCTTCAACACGATATGTTAAACGTACACAACCCTCTTTAGCACTCTCTCTTTCACTCATATCAACAATTACATAACCATTAGGTTCAGTATATTTAATAGCATTAGAAAGAATATTAATATAGATTTGATTTATTCTCAATTGATCAGCATATAGATATTCTTTATCCATCTTACTGATATGGAAACTGAAATCAATTTTCTTTTCTTTAATCATTGGTTGTGATAAATTCATTAAATTTTCGACAGTTTCAACAATCGAGAATGTTTGTGGAGATAAATTTAATTTACCACTTTCAACTTTAGAAATATCGAGAATATCATTGATTAAAGTAAGTAAATGATTACTTGCAAGTTGAATCTTCCTCAAGTTTTCACTAACTATCTTAGGATCATTAACATTCTTTTCCGTAATTGTTGTAAGACCGATTATCGCATTCATTGGTGTACGAATATCATGAGACATTGTTGATAAGAAATCCGTCTTTGCTTTACTAGCTAAAGCTGCTTCATGAGCAGTGTCTTGTAATTTCTTATTAAAGATAATCATAACTGTTAAATCAAAGAAGAATAAGATTAATAATCCAACAGAAATAAAGCCAATTAATAACCAGTTTTCCGTATTAACAATTAGATCCTCAACTGGCATAATACTTAGAAGTGTCCAATCACCATATGAAGAGAATGGTGTATACGCAAGAATACATTCTTTATGACGAGAATTATTCATCATAAATGAACCAGTTTCAGGGTCTGAAGTAATCTTTTTAAAGAAACTATCAGCTTTAGTTGCGTCAATCTGATTATATGAACGATAAAATTCAAAGAAATTAGAATTTTTGAAAGAATGAGCGTTAATGATATAATCACCATCACCATCAATAATTGATAATTCAGCACTTTCAAATTCTTCTTGAGGAAATACCCATTTTTGTCTTAATTCAGAACTTGGTAACACTCGAAGTAAGATTGCTTTTTTAGTTTCTCCTGCTTCTTTTAAATTAATATAATTACAGAAAGCAATTGATTGTTCACCATTTACTGGATTAGTATAATCTCTTGAAATACTTATTCCTTCTCCAATTCCATAAATCCAACTTAAATCATTTAAAAGATCAATTTGATTATATTTAGCTTCATAATTATTAGGATCATCTTTTTTTGATCTAGTAGATAAACCAGTCAAAGTATCTAGATAAACGATATGAGCTGATGCATTAGGTAATACATGTGAAATACGGATGAAAGAAATAGCTTCTTCAATGGTCATATCTTTACTATTAATATAACGTGCCCATACATCACAGATTCGTTGTTCACCTTCTAGATAATTTTCTGTAACATGTTCCATCGTAATAGTAGTATTTTCAAAATGTTCAATTTGTCTTTGAACAGTATCTTTATATTCATAATTAGAATATAAAACTACGAAAACAACCATTGCTATCATAATGAACACATTAACAATAATGACCCAAGTTTTTTTCATAATGCTTCCCTTTCTTTAACATTTATTATTTATTACATAATATTCCATTTTAATTATATCATATCATAAATAAGAAAACAAACAAATCAATCAAAATTAATATTTTTTTTTATTATACAAATGATTAATCTTCTAAAAATAAAAAAATTGTGACAGATTCCTCATATCACAATTTTAGTTCTTTTATGTGTAAGGTAAGCAATGTTAATACAATGCACCTTTTATAGATGAAGGTGCATCCTTAAAGCCATATTTCTAGATATATATGCTATGTGACACTTAGGTATGATGTGCATATTTAATAAAAATCGACTGTTCCTTTCAATACTACCAATCTCCCTTAAGTTTTTTAATTAATCAAGCCGATAGCTTACTGACATTTCATAAATCCACAACATCCTATTTCTGACATTTCAGCAAAGCCCATTGATTTGTAAAAGGCCACTGTTTTAGCTGTATTATCAGTCGCGAGCTCTATCTGTCGCACATTGGGATACCGATTCAATATTTCTTTAAGCAGAGCAGTTCCGATTCCCTGTCTTTGCTTGTCAGGAAAAACAAGGATATCCTGTACAAAAACTATTGTTGCTCCGTCACCTACAGTTCTTATAATTCCAAGAAGTTCTTCTCCATCATATGCTGCCAATACCAACAAAGAATTCTTGAAACCCTTTCGTAAAACTGACATATTCTCCGTGTAAGCAGTCCAGCCAACGGCCTTATAAAGGCTAGATATTTCTTCCTCGTTATATTTTGTATATTCTCTAATTTCCACGTTTTTTTACTCCTTATCCTCAATCTGCGGCATATTAGCCAATTCTTGTAGTTTCTTTCTAAGCACTTCTTTATCCGGCAGTTGTAACTGATATTGCGATACCATCATCAAAGACATGGTACGGCTCATAGCATATTCAACAACTTCATCATTCTTTGAAGCACAGAGAATTAAACCAACACTTGGGTTTTCATCAGGTTTCTTCACCTGTCTGTCTAGTCCTTCCAGATAGAAATCCATCTTTGATACATATTCCGGTTTGAATTTACCGGTCTTAAGTTCCATAGCTACAAGACAACGTAAGGTTCTGTGATAAAA
>ONHH01000115.1 GCA_900317575.1 uncultured Bacillota bacterium
TATCCATTATTTGTTATAGAACTTGCGAAAAATCCAGCTGCTTTAAATCTTGCTAATAATCTTGATCCAGCTGCTGGTGAATATATGCGATCAGCATTAGTTGCGGTTAATGATTTAGTTAAGAATAAATGTGTTGATTTAGTAGAATGTGATAAGATTCAAGATAATTATACAAAAGTTATTCTTCGTTTCTTTGAAGGTGATGTACCAATGATGATTTGTACAGCTGATACTGTCTCTGGAACTAAGAAACGTGAAACGCAATCTGAAGCATTCTCTTCCTCTCCATTCAGCTATTCATTTGCACCTATTCCTACTAGTGAAGGTGGATATTTCATTGATAGTCCATCTATTGAATTCTCAGTTAATAAAGATTGTGATAATTTAGATATGACTAATGAATTTATGCGTTTCTTAATTTCAAATAAAGAATTAAATGAAATGGCATCAATTAAACGTCTAGTTACTCCAACTACGAATATGGCATTAAATTCAGTTTATGCTCCATTTGGTAATATTCCAGCTAAACGTACTATTTCTTCAGAAGCTTTAGGAGTTAAAGACCAACTTGCATTACAAATTAGAATTGCATCATATAAAGTAGGTAGAGGTGAACTAACTATTGATGAAGCAATTTCTAAATATGGTACATTTGAATAATATTAAAGATATTTAATAATAAAAGGATTAATAAAATATAATTATTTTATTAACCCTTTTTTCTTTATAAAAATGATACAATATATTAAGAAATATTAAATAGGTAATTTATATGAATGATAATAATTTATTTAAATATATTGTAGTGACACCATCAGTTATTAATAATCAAATAAGAATAAGTTATCATACTTTAGTTTATAATTCATATCTTGAATATACTAAAGAAGATGATATTGAATTTAAAAATTCAATAATTATTAGACCAAAAGAAATCGAATTTGATTATGAAACAATTGATAAAAGAATTGTTTGTAATTTAAAAATTAGTAATTTAGAATTAAATACCAAATATATATTTAGAATTAGATATTTAGATAATTATAGTGAAATTCATTCTTTTAAATCTTTTAATAATAATGATGAATATGATATGTTAATGTTTTGTGATTTCCAACATTTTAATAATAATGTTACTCATCCATTTATCAAGATGATGAAAGAAAAATGTGATTCTAAATTTATGATATGTAGTGGTGATTTAGTAGATACTGGTGGAAGAATACTTGAATGGGATTGGTTCTTTAAAGATGATACCTTTAATGACATGATTCTAGCTACGACTTGTGGTGATCATGAATATTGGAAGACCCCATTTCCTAATGTTATTCATATGGAAAGACCATTTATTTATAATTCAATCTTTAATAATGAAAAGAATGGCATAACTAATGCCTTAAATACTAATTATTATATTTATTACAATAGAACCTTAATAATCTTTTTAGATATGGATAATTCTAATAATAGTTATGGAGCTTTATTTGATGATGAAGTAAGCTGGTTTGATGAGACATTAAAGAATCAATCTAATAATTATGATTATTTAATGGTAGTGATGCATAAATCTATTTATGGATCAAAAGAAGTAGATCCTAATGTCCGAAAATATTTAACTAATAAATTTAATTATCTATTTGATAAATATCAAGTAGATTTAGTATTATCAGGTCATGATCATATTTATAGTAGAACATATCCTATAAGAAATGATGAAATTAATGATGAGGGTATTATCTATTTAGATTTAGGATCATCAGGTAATAAATATAGAAATCCTACTATTGATTTATATGAAGATAATTTACATGCGAAAGTCATCAATTTAAAAGAAAAAAATTATTGTTTAGGTGCCTATTTAAGAATAAAATATGATAAAATAATAGTAGATATTTATAATAATTTTAATATATTGATGGATAGTTTTATAATCAATAAAAAGAATCGAGGTTAAAATGAAGAAATTTATATTAATTTTTTTAAGTATTTTCTTTATCTTTATTATTAGTAGTTGTAATGATAATCAAAAAGATAATAATGAAGAAAATAGTAATGGTAATAATAATAATCAAGAAGAAATAATTACTACTAATAAAACCTTAGTAGCATATTTTTCTCAAACTAATAATACTAAAAAAATAGCTGATTATATCATTGAAATAGAAGATGCTGATGAATTGAGAATTCTTCCTAAGATAGAATATACAGCTGAAGATTTAGTCTATTATGATGAGACTTCACGTTCATGGCTGGAGCAAAATGATGAAAATGCTCGTCCAGAAATAAAAAATAGTAAGATTGATCTTACTAATTATGATGTTATTTATTTAGGATATCCTATTTGGTATGGATATGCACCAAAGATAATTTATTCATTTTTAGATGATTATAAAGATTCATTAGCTGGAAAGAAGATTGTTCCTTTTTGTACATCAGGATCAACTAATATTAAAAATAGTGTTGATGAATTAATGAAACTAAATAATGAAGTGATGTGGTTTAAAGGAATGAGATTTGCTGATTCTAGCTCAAAAGAAGATGTTGAAAGTTGGATTAATAATATGATTGGTTTAAGAGAAGAAAAGACTATTTATGATATTAAGATGAGAATATCCGGAATAGATATTAATTTTGATATTGAAAATAATGAATCAACCTTAGATTTATTAGAAAAATTAAAGAAGAAAGATATTACTATTTCCGCAAATCGTTATGGTGGATTTGAACAAGTAGGACCACTTGGTCTAACTTTAAAGAGTAATGATGTACAAATGACAACTAGTCCTGGGGATATCGTTCTTTATTCATCTAATCAAATTTGTATCTTCTTTGGTTCTAATAGTTGGCGTTATACTTTACTTGGTCATATCAATTTAAGTGCTACAGAATTAACAAATCTATTAAATAAGGAATTAGTTTCTATTCAATTCTATTTAGCTTAATAATCGAGGAATTAATTAATGAAAAAGTTTTTTCGTAATTTATTTTCAGGATATTTTTTAATATTATTCATGTTGCTGATTGAACTAGCTATTGTTATCTATGTTCAATTCTTTCTAGATGATGTCGTATTAAAACATGTAGATTCTGAAAGTAAGGCATCTTTAATTATTGCGTTATCATATATCGGCTTTAAATTAATAGCTTTTATTATTGAAGTAATTATCTTCTTTAAAATCATTAATAAATTTGAAGCACCTGATTTTAAGACTCCATGGATTGTAGGAATGTTACTCCTTCCGGTCTTCTTTTCGGTTTTATTCTTGATTTTTGCAAATCATGGCTTACGTAGAAGAGATAAAAGAATTGTTAAAGCTACTCATCAAGCATATCGTGATTTCTTTAAAATAAAAGAAGAAAAGAAATTAGATTATGATCATAAATTAGGTAATGCGGTAGGAACTTTTAAATATATCAATAAGATAACAGAACTTGGTTTTCATGAACATAATAAAGTTTATTATTATAAAACAGGTGAAGAATTCTTTCCAGATATGATGAAATATTTAAGAGAAGCTCAAGAATTCATCTTTATGGAATTCTTTATTATTAGTGATGGTGCTTTATGGAATGAAGTAACTAAAATTTTAATTGAAAAAGCCGAAGCTGGACTTGATGTTCGCTTAATTTATGATGATATGGGTTGTGGAGGAACTATTTCTGCTAAAACTCCTAAGAAATTAAGAAAGCATGGAATAAAATGTTATAAATTCCATCCATTTAGACCAATTCTATCTGGTGTTTATAATAACCGTGATCACCGAAAGATTGTTATTGTTGATCATAAATATGGATTCACTGGTGGAATGAATTTAGCTGATGAATATGGTAATATTATTACTAGATTTGGTTATTGGAAAGATACTATGGTTAGAATTGAAGGTAGTGCTATCAGCAATTTAATATCAACATTCTTACAAAATTATAATCTATGTGCTGGTTATGTCAGTGATTATAAGAAATATTTAGATTATGAATATCCTATATTTGATGAAGAAGGCTTTGTTATGCCTTTTGGTGATGGACCAGGAGGAATTGATAATGCGTTAATCGGGGAACAAACCTTTATTAATATGCTGCATGCTGCTAAAAATTTTGCCTATATTTCAACTCCATATCTCATTCCTACTTATCAATTGCTCGATGCTATGCGTAATGCTTCCTTAAGAGGAGTAGAAGTTCATTTGATTTTACCAGGAATACCGGATAAGAAGATGGTTTATATGGTAGCTGAATCCCATTTTCCTTGTCTACTTGAAGCCGGTGTTCATATTCATATCTATAATCCTGGCTTTAATCATATGAAGACAGTACTAGTTGATAGTGAATTAGCATTTGTTGGAACTATAAATTTTGATTTTAGAAGTCTTGTTCATCATTTTGAATGTGGTACCATTCTTTATAAGAATCCATGTTTAAAAATTATTGAAGAAGATTTTAAAGAAATGATTGATAAATCAGTCCTCGTTCCAGCTAATTTCAAATTATCTAAGCGTAAAGGAAGATTATGCTCAATTATTAAATTAATTGAACCTTTATTATAGAAATAAAAGATGTCAAATCTATTTAAGATTTGACATCCTTTTTTATTTAAAAATCTTTTCTAAAATATGTGATGCATCCATAGCTGAGAGATTATCTGGATCAGTTAGACCTGTTTCATCTAAATTCCAACTGAATTTACCACAATTAGCATTATTCATTGATAAATAGGAACTATATGATTTTAGAGAAGTTTGATAACGATCATACCAATCTTTATAATAATTTTTATTATAATTATCAGCGAGAATGTAGGCTTCACAAGATGTTGATGAACCAATAGCACCAAGTTGGGCTCCACCTCCAGGATTTCCAGTTCTGGAATCTGATGGAGTAGAATGAAGAATTACCATACTATAATCACTACATAGACCTAAACAAATCCATACATGACCATCCATAGAGATGATATCACCAACTTTGAATTTATTATTTGATGCAGTTGGAGCTGCATAATCTCTAGTATATGTTCCCCATCCGTATGACGCAAAAGTTTTAGCCATCTTGGTTGAACCCATTACATAACCACTATTTCCGGATTTATTATTCATAATATTATAAATAATCCAGCCAACATAACCACTACAATCGACCCCAGCATAATAATATTCATTCCATGCTCCAAAAGGATAATAGCTCTGAGATTTAGTAGTATTTTTATAATGATAATTATTAGATTGTTCATAGAAGAATTGAACCCAGCTATCAGCTACACCAATAGATCTTGCTTGAAAAGAAGAACCAACATCCTGATAATCCCATGCACCACCATAAACATATAATGCTCTACCAACCGCACTTAAAGCTGTTTTGAAGAAATTAGTTAGGGTTCTTTCTCCAGGTACTGGATTAAGGACTGGTTTATTAGTATATGTAGGGAGCGTTAAATAAATATTTTGAACATAATTATTTTTGCTTAAAGCAACTCTTACATAATCATTTTCTTTTAAAGTAGTACTTGTAACACTAGTACCACCGGCTGCTTTTGTAATCTTATATGGTTTACAAGATTCAAGGAAAGAATAAGTTTTTTCATTAATTGTGATATTATATTTATTAATAGAAGAAATATATCCTTCAACAATTAAAGATTCTTTTTCACCAAATGGCTTCATATTATCTAATTTTACTAAATTAGTAATGGTATTACCATTAAGGGTTAATTCATAAATATTTCCTTCTTCTAGAATATTATGTAATTCATAATCATTAACTTTAGCTAATTTGAATTTAGAAATGTTACCTTGAATATTAAATTTAAAGCTGAAATCATTAAGAGTAGAATTAGTAACTGTACCATAATTATCTACACCTAAATATACACCTCTTGTAAATTCTGTATCAGTAGGCCATACATAAGAAGTAACAATAAATTCTTGAATAATAACAAAATTAGATAGACTTGATGTAATATGAACATTAGTTTTACCTGCTTTTAAACCAGTTAATAGACCAGTATCAGATACACTTAAAATTGAATCATCTTCAACTGAATAATTTATCACATCTTTTTCATTTAATTTAGTTACATCTAATTGAAGAGTAGATGCTTCTTCAAGACTGAAGTTTGTATTATTTAAAATTAGTGGATCAGGATCTTTTTCCACTTTGACTGTAAGTTTTTTTTCAATTTTTAGATTATTTCTTTCATAACTAATCGTAAGAATTGTTTCACCTGCTTTTAGTCCTTTAATTATATTATTATTGATTGACGCAATATCTTTATCTTCAATATCATAATTAAATGTATCAATTAAAGAAGAAGTAGGGTGAATTAATTTTTCTTCATTAACCTTAAGTAAGATATTATCATTAAAATTAATTTTAGGATCAACTACTTCAATACTAACATCAATTGTTAAATCTTCACTAATAACTGTAAAATTAGCGTTACCTACTTTTAAACCTTGAATAGTATTATTTTCAATTTTAACAATATCTTCATTATGATTGGTTACATAATAATCATTATTATGTTCAATATTGAAATTTACAATTTCACCAACACCTATTTTAGAATATTCACATTCATAATTTAAAGTATTTACTTTTACACATCCACTAAATAATAATAGATTGAATAATAAAATAATTAACAATAAAGAATGAATAACTAAATTTTTATTTTTATATTTCATATATGATACCTCTTTCATAAATATTATATCATAGAATAAAGTACTTTTTAAAATAATAGAAATATTATTATTGTAAAAAGTAGTTTTTTATCTTAAATAATGGTATAATAAAATGATATATTTGATAAAAAAAGGGAATAGAAAAATGAAAATTATTATTATTGGTGAAGGAAAAGTAGGTTCTACCTTAGTTAATCATTTATCAGTTGAAGGACATGATATCACAGTTATTGATAATAACCCAGGAGTTGTTGAAAAAATTGTTGATACTTATGATGTAATGGGAATTAGTGGTAATGGAGCCTCTTATCAAATCTTAGAAAGTGCAGGAGTAGAAAAGAGTGATTTAGTCATTGCGGCAACAAATAGTGATGAAATCAATATTCTTGCTTGTTTAATTTCATCTAAACTTGGTGCTAAAGCGAGTGTCGCAAGAGTACGTAATTATGAATATAATGAACAAGTAGAAGAAATGAAACAAGATTTAGGTATTAGTATGACTATTAATCCTGAACTTGAAACAGCTTATGATATTCTAAATATTATTAATTTCCCAGAAGCATTAAGAGTTGATAGCTTTGCGGATGGAAAAGTTGATTTGATTGAATTATATATTCCAGATGAATCACCATTAATTGGGGAAATGTTATCAAGCATTCGTAATGTATTTAGAGTAAAGGTCCTTGTTTGTGCTGTACAAAGAGGTGATGATGTCATCATCCCTACTGGTGATTTCATCTTTAGAGCAAAAGATAAGATTCATATTACTTCATCAAGAGATAATCTTAAATTATTCTTAAATAAACTTGGTTTAATTGAAAATAAGATTAAAGATATCTTAATTATTGGTGGTGGAAGAATCTCTATTTATCTTGCGGAAAGATTAATTAAGAACCGTGTTAATGTTAAAATTATTGAAAAAGATTTTGAACAATGTAAGGTACTAAGTGATATCTTACCTAATGCGGCTGTTATTAATGGACTTGAAAGTGACCATGGTCTTCTTGAAGAAGAAGGAATTGATCATATGGATGCGGTTATTTGTTTAACTGGTAATGATGAAGAAAATATCATTGTATCAATGTATGCTCATCAAAGAAAAGTTGAAAAAGTAATTGCGAAAGTCGATCATTCAAGCTTCGCCTCAATTTTGGAAGAAATTGGTACAGCTACAGTTGTTAGTCCTAAAGAAATTACTGCCAATAAGATTATTTCTTATGTTAGAAGTATGGAAAATGTCCATGGTTCGAATATTGTTACTTTATATAAATTAGTTAATAATCAAGTAGAAGCAATTGAATTTATCGCAAAATCTTCTTCAAAGCTTTTAGGAGTGAAGATTAAAGATATTAAATTGAAGAATAATATCTTAATTGCCACTATCATTAGAGGTAGTGATGTTATTATTCCATCAGGTATGGATGAAATAGCTGCTAATGATAGAGTATTAATTGTTACCAAGGGTGTATATCTCGATGACCTTGATGATATCTTGGAGTAGTATATGAACTTTGGTGTAATTCGTAAAGTAATTGGAAAGATGATGTATCTTTTTGGGTTCTTGATGTTATTACCTCTTGTGGTATGTTTATGTTATCAAGAGACTTTGAAAAATTATTTATCTTTCTTGATTCCGGCTTTTGCGTTAATAATTAGTGGTTTATTACTCAATATTGGTAAATCTAACCCGAAGATGCAAGCCCGTGAAGGATTTGTTATTGTTGGTTTATCTTGGTTAATCTTATCCTTATTTGGCTCATTTCCATTACTTATTAGTGGTTATTATCCTAATTTCTTTGATGCTTTCTTTGAAATTACGAGTGGTTTTACAACTACTGGTGCATCAATAACTGTTGAAAGTGTTTTAAATGAATTATTAATTAGTGGTCATTCAATTCTTTTCTGGCGTAGTTTTTCACACTGGATTGGTGGTATGGGAATTCTAGTATTTATCCTTGCGATAATACCAGAATCTAATGAAGGTTCAGCTGTACATATCTTAAGAGCTGAATCTCCTGGTCCAACTGTTGGTAGATTAGTATCTAAGATGAAAGCTTCATCAAGAATTCTTTATTTAATTTATATTGTTCTAACATTAGTAGAAGTCATTATGTTATGGGCAGGACCTCATCATGAAATGGATTTATTTTCATCATTAGTCTATGCCTTTGGTACTGCTGGTACTGGTGGATTTGCGATAACAACCATTAGTGTTGAAGCCTATTCTGCTTATTATCAATATGTTATTGGTGCCTTTATGCTTATCTTTGGTATTAATTTTACTATGTATTATTTATTACTAATTGGTAAGGGTAAAGAAATCTTTAAGAATGAAGAAGTAAGATGGTATTTAATTATTGTGGGTGCTGCTATAGTTATAGTCTTCTTATCAATGTATTCAACATTCAATAATATTGAAGAAACATTTAGATTATCATTCTTCCAAGTATCAAGTATTATTTCCACTACCGGCTTTTCAACCGCTAATTTTGCGGAATGGAAACCGCTAGCGCAAATAACTTTAGTAATATTAATGCTAGTTGGATCTTGTGCAGGCTCAACTGCTGGTGGTATTAAAGTATCAAGAATTGTATTATTATTTAAATCATGTTTCAGCAAGATTAAGAGTATGGTTAATCCGAGAAAAGTAGAAACTATTAAGATGAATAAACAACCAGTAAATGATTCAACACTTAATAGTGTGCATTCATTCTTTGTTATTTATATCTTCTTAGTCCTCTTATTTGCGGTAATAATTAGTATTGATGGCTTTGATTTCACTACTAATTTAACTGCAAGTATCGCATGTATCTCAAATATTGGTCCGGGTTTAGGGGCTGTTGGACCATATGGAAGTTATGTTGACTTCTCTAATATTTCAAAATTATTTTTAAGTATTGAAATGATTGCTGGTAGACTAGAATTATTACCAATTCTAATTATCTTCTCACCTGCAACATGGATGAAGCATTAATATAATAGACTGAATATTTAAAAAAGTATTTAGTCTTTCATTTTCTTTTATTAAGGGGATAAATATATGAAAAAAATATTAATAATTTTGTTAATACTTTTATCAACATATATTACAAGTTGTAATAATAGAAAAAATAATGAATTATTAGATGATTTGCCAGTTATTGATGAAGAAGAAATAAAAGAAATTCTTTATTTAAAATATGGTCCGGGATTATATGGTGAAAGTATTCCCACAATAATTGATAATGTCCGAAGTAAAAACAATTCATTATATTTATATAAAATTGGTAAAGTTGATTTTATAGTATGCTTATATATTGAAGAAGATGCTATAGAGCAAATAGATTTTGATATATATAATAGATATAATAAGTATAAAGAAATTGAAGATAAATGCGAATGGGTTACTTATAAAAATTTAAATTCTATAGAAAGATTCAAAAATAATAAAAAAATAGCTTATATTTATTTGGCTAGAGAATGTATAGTCGTTAGGGATATTGTTAGAAATTATGAAATTGAATTAAAGTATCATTATTATCAACTTCTTGAAGGGACATATGATGATGAATTCTATAAAGAAATCAAATTAACATTTATTGACGAATATTATTTATATTTTGGAAATTATGTGCTTATTGACAAACCTAACTTACAACCAATTACTAGATTTCTATCTGGTGGTCAATTATATACAGTTATTCAACAAGGTGTGAAATTTTATACCCTTTTTCCAAAAAAAAGTGATAATTACTCTAAAAAGTATTATGATATTATAAAAAAATATGCAATCGATGATGGCTCTAAAATAGAGTATAGGTATTCTATTAGGAAAGAACCTTATTATGAAGATGCTTTAAAATTAGATACAAAATTATTTATGAAATTACTAAAAGGTGAATTACAGTGAAAAAGAATATATTAAAATTTTTAATTTGTTTAGTTTTTTTACTATTATTAAATAATAAGTTTTTAATTTTACAAGCCCATCAAGCTTTGTTAGATGTCGAATATGATGATTGTGTTATTGCACAAAATGAAGATGGTAATGATGAAAGATGGTATTTTTTGCTTGATGCTAATAAAAGTGTTAATATTCCGCATGTTTATTCATATTCTCATATTTCCGATTCTATTACCACTTTAAAATATTACTTCTCACCTGCAACATGGATTCAACATTAAGATTATTATTTATTTAATATTTACACAGGAGGATTATTATTATGATTTATATGATGATTGGTGTTCAAGGATCAGGTAAATCTACATATTCAAAGGCTTTAGCATCTAAACTTAATTGTGAAATTATTTCTACTGATGGTGTAAGAAAAGCTAATCCTGGAATTGATCCTAATTTAGTTTGGACAATTGTTTACGATAAAGTAGCAGAAGCTATTAAAAATAATCAAGATGCTATCTATGATGCTACTAATGTTACTACTAAAGTTCGTGAACGCTTCTTTGATAATATTCATAAACGTGGTATTAATGAATTTGATATTACTGCTATTGTTATGGATACTCCATATGAAGAATGCTATGCTCGAGTTCAAAAACGTAATAATGATCCTAATGAATTATTTCTTCCTCTTGATGCGATTGCGTCATATTCTAAAACCTTTATGTTTCCTTATATAAATGAAGGATTTAAAGAAATAAGAATTATTCGTAATCAAGAAGTATCAGAAATAATTAAAAGAAAAATCAATTTAAAGAACGATTATTCATCTATTGCTCATCCTATAATTCTAAAAGAATTAGAAAAGAGAATGAAGAATAGCTATAATGGTTATGGCGAAGATGATGAAACTGATGCTTGTAAAAAGATTATTTTAAGAAATATTAATAATCAAAATGCTGATGTTCATTTCTTATTTGGGGGAACATCAACCAATAAAATCATGATTGATCATGCGCTAAAAGGATATGAAGCTGTTATTGCATGTGACACTGGTCATATCAATGTTCATGAAACTGGGGCTATTGAAGCAAATGGTCGTAAGATTTTAACTGTTCCTAATTCATTTGGTAAATTATTACCGGAAAGAATTGAAGAAATTGTCTTAAAACATCCAGATTATCATATGGTAAAACCAAAAATGGTCTATATTTCTAATTCTACAGAATATGGAACTGTTTATACAAAGGATGAATTATTAAAGATAAAAGAAGTATGTAAGAAATATAATTTATATCTCTTTATTGATGGCGCAAGACTATATGCTGCCTTAAATAGTGATAAATGTGATTATGATCTTCCCTTTATTGCGTTGGTTGCGGATGCTTTCTATATCGGGGGAACTAAGAGTGGACTCTTATTTGGAGAAGCTTTAGTTGTTATTAATGATGAATTAAAAGCTAATCTTAAATATAGTATTAAACGTAACGGGGGAATGATTGCTAAAGGATTCATCCCAGCTATTATGTTTAAAGCTGCATTTGAAAAAGATTTATTCGCCCAAATTGCTAAGAATGAAAATGATTATGCAAAAGAATTAGAAACAAAATTAAAAGCCTTAGGTGTTAAATTCTTAATGGATGCGTCTTCTAATCAAATCTTCCCAGTTGTTTCAAGAATTGAAAAGATTATTTTAGAAAAATATATTGATTTTGAAACTTGGAATGATTTAGGCAATGAAATAGTAATTCGTTTTGTTACTAATTTTATGACTAAAGAAGAAGATATCAATCAAACTATTAAACTCTTTAAGGATATTAAAGAAGGCTCTCTATGTTAAAAAAAGTATTGATTGCATCCGATATCCATGGCAATAGTACTAATTTTGAAAAAGTGTATCAAGCATTCTATAATGAAGGCTGTGATATGATGATCCTTCTTGGTGATATCTTTACATCAACTTATTCTAAATCGAGTTATGATGTAGATATTGAAAAGATGTTGAATAAATTAGCAAATAATTTAATAATTGTTAAAGGTAATTGTGATGGTGAACTAGCTTATGATGCCTCACCAGTCGGATTATTGAATGTTTATGAATTTAAAATGGGTAATAAGAATATCATCTGTTATCATGGTCATATTGATTACAGCCAGCTCTTAGGATATGATATTTATCTACATGGACATTCTCATCATTTCTTATTTGAAAAAGATGATGATGGTAAGATATTCTTAAATCCAGGCTCAGTTGGTTTTCCAAGAGATGGAACGATTGGTACTTACATGATTCTATCAAGAAAGCATGTAACGATATTAGATATCGATAATAATGTAATTTTAGAAGAAAATATCTAAAAATTTATTAATTAAATATTTCCTAGAACCTATGATTTAATCATAGGTTCTTATCTTCCTGAGGTGATTTATGGAAAGAATATATTTATGTATAGATTTAAAAAGCTTTTATGCATCTTGTGAATGTGTCGCAAGAAATCTTGATCCGATGAATGCTAAATTAGTGGTTGCGGATCCTACAAGAGGTAAAGGAACCATTTGTCTTGCGGTATCAACTAAATTAAAAGCCTTAGGAGTTAGAAATAGATGTCGAGTATTTGAAATACCTAATAATATTTCTTATATTATGGCTCCCCCAAGAATGAAGGAATATATTAGAATATCCGCGGATATTTATTCAGTATATTTAAAATATATTAGTAAAGAAGATATTGTCGTATATTCAATTGATGAATGCTTTATGGATGTAACTAGTTATCTTTCTTTATATCATCTTAGTGCAAAAGAGCTTGCGTTAAGAATTATTGATGATATTTATCAGACTACTCATATCCCTGCAACTGCAGGTATTGGAACTAATTTGTTTCTCGCAAAGGTTGCTTTAGATATCCTTGCGAAAAAGAGTCCCGATTTTATCGGCTATTTAGATATAGAAGAATTTAAAAAGACGATTTGGTATCATGAACCAATCACTGATATTTGGAATATCGGTCATGGCATTGCTGAAAGATTAAAGAAATATAATTGCTATAATTTACATGATGTATCAATGTTTGATGAAAAGAAATTATATAAAGAATTTGGAGTAAATGCTGAATTTTTAATTGATCATTCCCATGGATATGAGCCATGTACCATTGAAGAAATTCATAATTATAAATCTAAATCGCATTCAGTTTCTAATTCGCAAGTACTATTTGAAGATTATAAATATGCAGATGCAATCATAGTTGTTAAAGAAATGATTGATTTAAATGTTTTATCACTAGTAGAAAAGAAATTAGTAACTAATCAAATCAGTTTGGCTATTGGCTATTCTGATAATCTTAGAAAAGCTACTGGTGGTAATATTAAAATACCTATTTATACTAATAGTCATAAGAAACTCGAAAAATATATAATGGATTTATTCTATAATACTACGGATAAAACTATTCCTATCAGAAGAATATCAATTGGCTTTGGTAATGTAATTGATGAAGATTTTGCTACATTCGATCTCTTTACAAATTTTGAAGAAGAAAAGAATGAACATAAATTACAAGAAACAATTATTGATATCAAAAACAAATATGGTAAGAATGCTATTATTAAAGGTCTTGATTTAGAAGAAAAGAGCACCACTATTATGCGTAATAAATTAGTAGGAGGTCATCATGAGTGATCGTGCAAGACAATTTCTCCCTTTTGATGCCTTAACTGGCTTCAAACAAGAAATCAGAAAAAGAGAAAGAATCATCGTTAATAAAAAAGAATTAGCTGAAGATGAAGCTGAAATTCTTAATTTAAAATTAACCTCCATGCGAGTAGGAATGATGATTAAAGTTATCTATTTTGATAAAGACCATTATATTAAGAAAGAAGGTATCTTATCGGATATTGATTTCTTATATAAAACTATAAAAATAGTTAAAACTGTTATTAATGTTGATGATATAGTTAATATTGAAGCTGATGAATTACCTAACTTTTTTGATAATTAATTGGACAAAATTACTAATTTGTTTAAAAATGCACTAATAAATGCCTCATATTTTGACTAAATTTGATATAATATATTCATTGAGGTCAAAGATATGTTAAAAAGACTATCCATCATCGCTAGCTTTCTTACAGCTATCGGAATTTATTTAATCGTATCTATTAATGGTAGTAATGATTATCGATATTTAATAAATTTGTGGATTATTGTTGTGGCATCGATTGGTGCATTTTTAATTTACACTTTTTTAAATTTCTTAGTTGTTGCTGTAATGAGTCTATTTGTTAAAAATAATAAACGTCGTTATCATTTTATTTATTTAATCTTTGTTCATTTCATTAAATATATTAATGATTTAGCAGGTATTAAAGTAAAAGTAGAAGGATTAGAAAATATTCCTAAGGATCAAAAATGTATGATTGTTTATAATCATAAATCTAATTTTGATCCAATGTTAATTGTTTATTATTTAAGACATCATGATTTTATCGCAATTTCTAAACCAGAAAATTTCAAAATTCCTATTTGTGGACCATTTATGAAAGCTGTTGATTATCTTGCGATAAATAGAGAGAGTCCTAAAGAAGCAGCTATTATTATTAATAAAGCTATTGATTATATTAAAGATAATAAATATAGTATTTGTGTAGCTCCTGAAGGAACAAGAAATAAAATAAGTGATGGATTATTAGAATTTCATAGTGGTACATTTAAGATTGCTACTAAAGCAAAAGCTCCAATTATGATTATCACAATGACTAATACACGTTCTATTCATAAGAATTTCCCATTTAAAAAGACGATCATTGAATTTAAGATTGCTAAATTAATTGAATATGAAGAAATAGAAAATCTTAATACTCATGAGATTAGTGATAAAGTGAGAAAAATTATGATGGAACAATTAAATATAGAAGAGAAAGAGTAGGTAAATTTAATGCATTATATAATTTATAATAATAAATCAAATAATTCAAATAATGAAGAATATATCAATCAAATAAAGACTAAATTAGAAGGAATGGTTCGTTTAATCAGTATCTTTGATGTTAAATCATATAAAGATCTTTTCGAAAAATTAAATAGCGAAGATGATTTAACTTTAATTGGTGGTGATGGAACCATGAATTATTTCGTCAATAGTATTGATGATGTCAACTTTCCATGTGATGTATATTTTGCGGCTGGTGGAACTGGTAATGATTTCATCAAGGATGTTGAAGATCAATTAGATGAATTAGGCCGTGTTAAAATCAATGATTATGTAAGAAACTTACCTACTGTTTATGTAAATGGAATGAAGAAACATTTCATTAATGGTATTGGTTATGGTATTGATGGCTATGCTTGTGAAGCAGCTGATAATTTTATCAAAAAGCATCCAAATAAAAAAGTTAATTATACATCAATTACTGTTAAAGGTCTTTTATTCCATTATAAACGTCCTAATGCGGAAGTAATTGTTGATGGAGATACTAAGAAATTTAAGAAAGTATATCTAGCATCAACTATGAAAGGTCGTTATTATGGTGGAGGAATGCTAGTAGCACCAGAACAAGATCGTAAAAAGGAAGATAAAGAGTTAACAATTCTTGTATGGAATGGATCAAGTAAATTAAAGACTTTAATGAATTTCCCTAAGATCTTTAAAGGTGAACATGTAACTTTAAAGAATGTAACTATTAAAAAAGGTCACAGTGTTGAAATTAGATTTGATAAACCTACATCATTACAAATTGATGGTGAAACAGTTTTAAATGTATATAGTTACAAAGTTGAGGCTTAAATATGGTAAAATATAGTTGATGGAAAATCCATCAACTCTTTTTTTGAAAGAAGGGTCTTAAATGAAAAAATTTATTTTAATTATTAAAGGCATCCTGATGGGATTTGTATCAGTTGCAATTCCCGGGCTTTCTGCTAGTACAATTGGTATTGAACTAGGAGTCTATAATCAATTAATTGAATCAATTGCTAATATATTTAAGAAATTCAGAAAAAGTATTGGTTTCTTATTATTCTTATGGATTGGTTTTGGTATTGGTAGCTTTGGTGGAGCTATTATTGTTGAAAATCTATATTTAATGTATCCACTTGCGATAATACTTTGTATTTTAGGTTTTGTCTTTGGTGGTATTCCCCATATGACAACAGAAATGAAACCAAATATTAAGAAAATATCATGCTGGATTACTTTAATTATTACCTTACTTGTCATTGGCGTATACAATTATTTTGTTAATCAAAGAGAAGAAGTAAGCTTTGAAAATATGCAATTAATGGATTATATATGGGTAGTAATTATTGGTATTATTACATCATCAACTTTAGTTATTCCGGGAGTTGATTTTGCGGTAGTATTATTATCACTTGGCTATTATTATCCTCTTCTTGGCGCAATATCAAATCTTCTTGTACCATCTACCTTCTTAGTAAGTGCAGTAATCTTATCACTATATTTAGTAGGTTATTTAGCAGGAGCTTTTATTTTCTCGAAAATAATTAAGATATTATTAAATAAATTCCCAGCTCAAACTTCTTACGCATCATTTGCGTTTGTTATTGCGGCACCAATCATTGTTATTGAAAAATGTATTATTAATAATGATTATTTCTTTGTTGATGGAGCTTTCTCATTCTCAGTTATGGGGACTCATTATCGTCAATTAATTATTGGTATATTATTATTTATCTTTTCCTTTTTCTTAATCTTCTTAATTCCTAAATTCAGTAAGAAAGAAAAGGTTCAAAATCAATATAAGAGTGATTTATACCAAAGAAATGAAGAACTATTTAAAGGACAAGAGGGTGAAAATAGTGAAGATTAATCGATTAAAATATTCTATTGCTCGTCATCCGATTAAGCTTGTAACAATGTCTTTGAAAATGAATCATTATTCTAAAGATAAATATGATATTGAAAGAAGCTATCAAGAAGTAAGAACATCTATTAAAACAATCCTTGAAAAAGGAAAAGTTACAGTTAATGCTTATGGACTAGAGAACATTAATAATTTAGATAATTATATTATGTTAGCTAATCACCAAGGTAAAGCCGATACGCTTGCGGTAATCAATACTCATGAAAAGCCATGTAGTGTAGTTATTGATAAAACAGTATGTACTAATCCGTTCCTTAATTCTTGTTTAAATTGTATGCACGCAAAGAAATTAGATAAAACTAATCCTCGACAAGGTTTAATGATTTTTAATCAAATTAAACAAGAAGTAATTAGGGATAAAAGAACATTTCTAATCTTTCCTGAGGGACAACATACTGGTAATATGAATAATTTACAAGAATTTAATACGGGTTGTTTAGGATTTATTTATGATACGATGGTACCAATTGTTCCAATATGCTTATATAATACTTACCAAGTATATGAAGTAAAAGATACGAAACCGGTTAGCTGTGAAATTCATTATTTAAAACCAATCTATTTTGATGAATATAAGAATTTAAGAAAAAAAGAATTAGCTTCTTTAGTAAAAGAAAGAATTCAAGCAAAATTAGATGAGATAAAATTAAACGAAACTCTTAATTAAATTAAGAGTTTTTTATCTTTTTCTAACCATTAATTATGGTATAATAGGATGTAATAGGTGATGATATGAGTCAATATGATGTATACATTGAAAAATGTGATGACTATGAAGAAACAAAAATAGAAAATATTTTAAGAAAAATCTTAAATGAAAATGATATCTTATCTTTAATGCATGAAGGAATTAAAGTCGGATTAAAGGTTAATTTAGTTTCGGCTATGAATCCTTCTAAAGCTGCTACTACTCATCCAATAATAGTAAAGATGTTAACTAAAATCTTAATCGAAGCTAAGGCTGAAGTTATCATTGGTGATAGTCCTGGTGGCTTATATACTGCTGCAATTCTTAAAAATAATTATAAAGAAACTGGAATGATGGATTCTGTCTTGCTGGGTGCGAAATTAAATGATAATTTTGAACAAGAAATCATTCATATTGATGGAAAAGTAGTAAAGAGTCTAGATACTTGTTCTTGGCTAAAAGATGTTGATTATATTATTAATGTATCAAAACTAAAAAGTCATGGTATGATGGGACTATCTAATAGTGTTAAAAATATGTTTGGGACTGTTCCTGGAGTAATTAAGGCTCAATATCATTATCGATATCCTGATCATTTAGATTTTGCGGATATGTTGATTGATATTAATGAATATTATAAACCAATCTTTAATATTACGGATGCGGTAATCGGAATGGAAGGTAATGGACCTACTCAAGGAAAACCGAGATTTATTGGTTTAATCATGGCATCAAAGAATCCATATGAATTAGATATGGTAGCATCAAGAATTATTGGAGTGAGTGAAGAAATCATTCCTACTTTGAAACAGAGTCTTTTAAGATCATTATCTAAACCTTTTGAAGAAATATCGACAAATATGAATATTGATCAATTCATCATTAAAGATTTTAAAAATGTTCTACCTCAAAAAGATATGGGATTTAAAAAAGGTCCTCTATCTAAAATCCTAAAAAAAATATTACAAGTAAAACCTAAAGTCACTAAAAAAGAATGTATTGGATGTAAAAAATGTTATAACATCTGTCCCGCTAAAGCTATTGAAATGAAGAATAAGATACCTCATATCAATCGTAAGAGTTGTATTAGATGTTTCTGTTGTCAGGAATTCTGTCCTGTAGGTGCAATGAAAGCCGAAAAGAATTTCATTATTAAGATAATTAATCATTAATAGGAGGGAGTATTATGAAAAAAATTATCTATATCTTTGTATTATTATTAGCTTTAATCTTGACATCTTGTGAAATGCCAACTAATAATAACGATAATAGTGGTAAACAAGATAGCAGTTTAGATGGAATTGATATTTCTAAATATGAAATGCCGCAAACAGCTTTCTTAAATGATGGTCATGAATTAAATGATTTTGAAAAAATTGCTAAAATAATTATTGAAGAAGGAACCTTTGTTTATCAACCAACCCTAGATCATATCGGTTATGAAATAGTACTTGAAGGAGAAAAGTCCGATACTTATTATACTCTCTTCTATTCAGTTGATAATATCAAGATTGCTAAAGTATATACAGAAATCTTAAGCTATACTAGTAATAATTATACTAGAAAAGCTACTTATCAAGCAGTAAGATATGTTAAATTATTTAATGATGGAGCTTTAGATTTTTCTATTTGTTATAAACTAAAAAGTAGCTTTGAAGAAACAGTATCAACAATTTATAAAACCCAAAGATCAACATTTAATAAAGATGATCGAAGTGGTGAATTTAGCTTATTTAGACAAGCTAAATATATGAAAAATTATGGAATAACTGAAGAACAAGTAATGATTGATTCAGTTACTAATTGTGATTATTATTTTAATTTATATAACGAGAAGATTGGCAATAAAAATAATTTACCTTTATCAGTATTAGGATTTAATAATTATTAAAAGAAAGAAGTAGTATTTATGAGTTTTGTGAATTTCTTTAAACATTTGCATACGATAAATAAACATCGTCGCTATGTTAGAAGATATTGCTTTAAAGTAGGACTATTTTGGCAGGGATTATTTCATGATATGTCAAAATATAGTTGTACTGAATTCTGGCCTGGAGTTAAATATTATCAAGGCTTTAGAAGCCCGAATGAACAAGAAAGAGAAGAATATGGTTATTCTAAAGCGTGGCTTCATCATAAAGGAAGAAATAAACATCATTTTGAATATTGGTATGATTATGTAGCAGCAGTTAAAGCATATCGTCCAGTTAAAATGCCTTTAAAATATGTTAAAGAAATGTTTTGTGACAGGGTTGCAGCATCTAAAATTTATAAAAAAGAAAAATATAATAATCGCTCAGCTCTTGATTATTATCTAAGTCATAACGCAAGGGAAAAGATGCATGTTGATACAGCTAATTTACTGGAATCATGGTTAACAATGCTAGCAGAAAAAGGTGAAAAAGAAACTTTTAAAGTAATTAAGAAAACTAAGGAGTACTAGAAATGAAATTTATAATCGTTTTAGGTTACTGGCTTAATAATGATGGAAGTGCCCATCCTGAATTAAGAAAGAGATTAGAATATACAGTTGAGGCTATATCTAGATTAAATCCAGATAAAATCATCTTATCAGGAGGAATTGCTAATAAAAAAGCTGGTGTTTCTGAAGCAAGCGTTATGTATAATATTCTAACAAATGAATTAGGTGTTGATAAAGATTTATTAATTTTAGAAGATAAATCCACTACTACTAAAGAAAATGCCTTATATTCATGTAAGATATTAGAAAAATATGATGTTGAAGAAATAACAATTTTATCTACTCTTGATCATTTTACAACTCAACCATATAATACAATTAAATTATTTACTAATAAAATTAAAAATAAGAATGTTAGGATAATGATTTATACGAGATTAGAAGATGAATGAAACATTAATTAATTTCTTATATTCAGCTATTTTCTTTTTTCTTGGTATTATTGGTGGTATGTTAATCATTCTTTTAATTCATTTAATTCTTAAAAGCTTAAGTAAGAAAAGAATTAAAGAAGATTTAATTGATGTTAATAATAAATTAAATATTGATGAATTAGTAAAAAAAAATAAAGAATTATATCTAGAACTAGTAGATAAGAGCTTTAAATCTAAATATGATAGTATTAAAAAATGCATCAAGGAATTAACAATTAATATTTCGAAATTATATTATCCAACTTCTAAAAATAGTATTGAAGAAATAAAAATTAAGAATTTCTTAAGATTAATTAAAGAATTAAATCAAGAATTATTAATAAAATATCAAGAAATAATTAATTCTAATATCTTTAATCTTGTTTGGAAAGCCTATGTTACTATTAATAATGTTAAAGGATATTTTAAGAAATTAATCAAAAAAGAAGATAGTGAATATTTAAAATATGATATCAATCAATTAACGATTAGAGATATCTTAAATATAGTTGATAAATTAAGAAAAGATCATCCACAAGATAATAATTTTAATATTCTTAATCATTATATTGATAATAAGATGTTAGAATTTATTGATTTTGCGTCAGGATATATTGAAAAAGCTTATATTGGCTTTAATATGATGGAGATAAGCTATGATTAAATTTATTATCTCCTTAATCCTAGGATTGATTGTAGGCTTAATAATTGGATCTAATATCTATTTAAGAAGCAAGAAAAGAATTATTATTAATTCATTAGATGATGAATTATTAACCAAGGATGAAAAGAAAATCTTAAAAGAAAAAATCAATAAGATTTATAAATATCATAATCTAACTAAGAAAAAAGAAATAAAATTATTCTTTGGCTTGATTAAACTAAAGAAAAAATTTAATTATCCTAAAATTAATCAAGAATTATTGAATTTAAAAGAAACTAATGAATTAAGTTTTTCTAAAGAATTATTATATTTAATGAATGATGTCATATCAATATATCATCCTGATGTTGATAATCCCATTTTAGAAATACCAATTTCCGAAATTAATCAAATAATTGATGATATCATAAATACCTTAGATAAGATAATTAAGAATATTGGTATTCCTTATATGGAAAATATCAGCTTATATCAGATTCAAAATACGGTTTTAATCGGAAGAAACGTTACTAGAATTGTTAATAATAAGGCTTTTAGATTATCAAGAAGCATCATTAATTTATTATTATTCTTTTCATCAATCATTAATCCGATCTATTATTTAAGAAAAATCTCTAATAAAGTAAGTACAACATCTTTAAAACAATTATTGATTAAAGCAATCTTTGAAATTCTAGCTTATAAAGTTTATTTCACTTATAAAGAACTAGATAGTATTTATTGCAAAAAAAATATAAGTATGATAAAATAAAATATCAAAAAAATAACTGGAGGAAATTATGGAATTAAAAGGTTCTAGAACTGAACAAAATTTAAAAACAGCTTTTGCGGGAGAAAGTCAAGCAAGAAATAAATATACTTATTTCGCTAGCGTTGCTAAAAAAGAAGGATATGAACAAATTGCTGCTATTTTCGAACAAACAGCTAATAATGAAAAAGAACATGCTAAAATGTGGCTTAAAGCATTAAGTGGTATTGGCTCAACTGCTGAAAACTTAAAAGCAGCTGCTGATGGTGAAAATTATGAATGGACAGATATGTATAAAGAATTCGCTCAAGTAGCAAGAGAAGAAGGCTTTACACAACTTGCATTCCAATTTGAAAAAGTTGGTGAAATTGAAAAACATCATGAAGAACGTTATCGTGCTCTATTAAAGAATGTGGAAATGCAAAAAGTATTCGAAAAAGGAGAAATGACAA
>ONHH01000021.1 GCA_900317575.1 uncultured Bacillota bacterium
CCTAAACTAGATGGAAGAACAGCAGTTGTTCCACATAATGAATAACGAGCTTCAGGATAGATTGCGGGAACACCATTATTTTTAATTACTTTCATAATATTCTTAACTAAAGTCGTATCGATTGTAAATTTTCTTTTACAGATACAACCAATATTTCGAAGTAATCCTTCTCTTCCAATAAATCCGTCAATCGCAACCACATAATTAGGATGAATCTTTCCTAAAGTGATAGTTGCAACTTTAAAATCCATAAAAGCATTATGATTACATAATAAGATAAATGGTGGTTTAATTCCATCGAGTCCTTTTTTAATAATTGTTATTTTATGTTTTTTTACATCACCAATTGAAAGAAGATAGGCAAGAGGTTTTAAATACCATTTCATCTTCTTTGGTGGTTTGGCCATATCATATCTTTTTACTTGACTAATATCCATTATTTACTCCTATACTCCAATATTTCTAAGTCCCAAATTTAATAAATATTTCTTAATTTCTTCTTTATGATGTCCATAAATGATTTGATGATGATTACCAAGTGAAGATGTTAGAAAATATGATGCAGAACTATTAAGTTTAATCTTTACTTGTGTGCGGCATCGATCTTTACGGTAATCATTACTGATTAATGTTCCTTCTTCAACATAGAATTCATTTAAATCATTGCTGATTTTAACAATTGTTACATCGCCTATTTTTAATTCTCCATGAAGGCCAATCCCAATACCGGATTCAAAATGCGTATCAAATTGAATACTATCTGCCATATCGAGTGGGAGAGTGCAATGAGCAAATTCTACTTCATCATTAACAGGATTAATCCATTGGGGATTAACTTGGAAAGCATGTTGATTTAATAATTCTTGAATTATTACTGCAGTTAACATTGCGGGGACATCACCTTCACAGCTTGCAGGAAGAGAATCCTTATTGAATACTGCAAGAGCTAAACATGCTGATGATTTAATGATTTTAATAATATCAAAGCATCTAATAGTAAAGCCATTAAGATGATATTTCTCAACAACCTTTTTTAATCCATGATAAATTTTTAAGGCTTTAATAACTTCTTCTTTTTTATAAGGATAAATACTTACTTCCTCTTCATCAATTTCATTAATGCTTTTTATTGATTGAATAATTTCATCTTGATCAATATCAATTAAATCAATATTAAAAATCTTTTTACATTTTAATTTATCAACATCACTTGATATTAACCAATCACTTGGTTTACCAAAGATTCCTAATCTTATTTCTTTCTTCTTTTGATTTAAATTATCATATAAATAATTAATACGATCTAAGATATAATGATTATCTCCATGTAAGACTTCTGATCTTTCTTGATGTTGTTTTAAGAAAGATAAGATTTCTAAAGAAGCTGCTAAAGAATTAGTTGATCCATATGTTAATAAATAATATGGTCCTTTATAGATTGGATAAATCAATTCTTTAAAGAATCCTTCACTACCACCTGATTGAACTAATATTAATAATAATTGATTATCTTTAACATCTTTTAAATCATCAATATATTTAAAAACAATCGTATGATTACTAAGATCAATCAATGAATCTAATAATAATTGAGAATCTTGAGATATTAAATTATCATTACTCAAGATAGATTTAATGGGATAAATTAAAATTTCTTTTTTCATTTTCTATTCCTTATAAATAATAATAAATTAGTATAAAGCTTAAAAATAGCTCTTTTTAAGCCTTTATTTTCTTTTTATAATTGAATTGAACAATTAATATAGCTAAAAAGAGAAAGAGACAACCAATAAATTCTAAGATTCCATAATGGCTTTTTAAAATAATCATTGAGAATATTAAAGCAAATACGGCTTCAAATGACATAATAACGGTCGCTATAGAAACAGGAATATTCTTTTGAGCATAGATTTGAATACTAAATGCAACCCCTGTTGAAAAGATTCCACAATAAAGAATTGATGGAAGGCCACCAACAAGATTATTAATAGTTATTTCTTCCGCTATTAACGCAATCGGTATTTGTATAATACCAGCTACTAAGAATTGCCCAATCGCAAGATTAATTGTACTAGAATGGGGTCCAAATTTATCAATGAATAAGATTTGTAATGCATAAAAGATAGCTGATATTAATAAATAGATTGTACCAATTCCTAGTTCAAAATGACTATCATTGATATTAACAAAATATAATCCAGTTATTGCGAGCATAACTGATATCATAACAATAAAATTAGTCTTTTTATGAAATAAGATGCCAATGATAGGAACAAAGATAACATATAAAGATGCGATAAATCCTGATTTTCCTGCTCCTTCATGTCTAATTCCTAATTGTTGAAAGGCCATTGCGCAAGCAGTAACGAGACCTAAAATTAATCCACCTATTAATTCATGATAATTAAAGAAGGATCCTCTTACATCTTTTTTTAAATAATTAATTAATCCTAAAGGAAATAAGAATATTACTCCAACAATGGATCTTGCCATACTAAATGTAACTGGTCCTACATAATGCATACCAATATCTTGAAATATAAAAGCAAGACCCCAAATTAAGGTAACAAGTAATAATAATCCCTCATTAAAAAGTATTTTCTTATTCATATTAATAACCTAAAACTATCTAATTATATTTTACAATATTTTAAAGTTTTTTTCTCTCTATATGAAAAAAGAATCTCCATTTTAATTGGAAATTCTATAATTATTTATAATTCAGTTGTTTCAATTTCTATTTTCTTTTTTACAACTGATTATTAAGAATAAAGTATAAGCTGCAAATAAAACAAAGAAAATAATTAAACTAATAATACAATTAGTTAATGATTTAGAACCAAAAGCTAGTAATATTAATAATGGCGCAACAAAGACCATTGCGGGGAATTGAGAAAGAATAAATACATCATTAGCAGGAGTGTTATAAGTAGAATCTACTTCTCTTAATAGAATCATTCCATTAGATGCTGTACCAGTTAAGGTTCCAAAATTAACTAAGAAAGCTTCATGTTTGAAATCTTTAAAGCATAATTTAGTCATAATCTTGACATAAACAAAGGTAACAATTGATCCAACAATAGCTAAGATAATAATAAAGCCAATATATTTAGTAACAATATCAATATCGATTGCGGCAACACCAGCTAGAATCATTAAATCAAAGCTTAAACCACTTATACGATCCATTTGATAATTGTTAATATAACGACGTTTCATTATCTTTTTATTATGTAATTTCTTAACGATTAATTTAACTAAAGTAGCAGTGATTACACCCCAAATAAAATTAAAGCCCCAAGCTACATTATTGAATAATTCAATACCTGTCCATTCCGATATTTTAGCAAAGAGCCACATAATACCGAATGCAAGTAGATATGCTAAGAAAACAAAAGCAATTTGAATTGAAGTTTTATCAACTGATTCACTATCTTCAATTTCATCTTCACTTTCATAATCTTCAATAGTATGTTTAATTACTTCTTCTTGATGATTAATTTCTTGTTTACGTTTATAGAAATTGATATATACAACACCACAAATTGACGCAACAATAAAACCAATTGATGCAATTGTTAAACCAACAGTTCCTTCACCATCAAAAAGACCAGCAGCTGTAAAATTATTATCCCATATTAAGGCATTACCTGGTCCTTGACCAAATCCTAAAGGAAGTAAGACCCCAGCATCATAAAATAATGATGAACCAAAAGCCACAAATAATAAAGAAACAATAATGCCTACTACCGCTTGTAGCATATAAGTACCACCAGTAATAGCACCATTCTGGAAGACTTTTAAAGCTTTAATCTTATTTTCATTACCCTTATTAATAATCTTTAATGACATAGCAATAAAGCCTATAGCTAACATATGGTAAGTAATTATTTGCATTGTTCTTGCGTTAACTAAAGAAAAATTAAAGATTTTTTCTGCTAACATATTGACTAAGAATAATAAAAACCCACCAATTAAAGCACTAGGAATAAAAGCTTTTCTTAAAAAAGGAATCTTTCTTCTTAAAGTATTACCAATTAATAAAAAAACTAAACATAGACATATTTGAATAAATAATGCCCATACGGAATCATATTGCGATAAATCAAAATTCCACATTAGTCTTCCTCCAAATTATAATATACATCACTATTATTTTTTTTCATTAAAGTATCAAGTTTATTAAACATAAAGATATATTTTAAAGGATTAAATCTCTTATTCTTTGATTTGATTAAATAATTATCATCATTAATTTGATATATTAATTTTCCGCCACTAACAATAGTTGCGCTTGCAATATCTTTTAATTCATGAATTAAAGAACCAAATCTTAATTCATCTTTAGTTAATTCCATTCTTCCTTGATATAAAGTAGTTCGCTTCTTAAATGGATTAGCTAATCTTAAAATAATATCATCTTCAAAAATTATACCATCTTTAATATCTAATTCTTTAACATAACGTTTTTGAAAATTCCACCAATCAATTAAATATTTAAAATGAAAATTTGAATTCTTACTTCCTAAACTTAAATCTAAATTATAAATAACATCTAAATTACAATTCGTACAATATAAATGTTCATTCTTACTTTTTAAAGTATTCATCTTTAAGCAATTAGGACATACAAATAACATCTTTTCTAAATATTCAGCTCTTCTTTTAGAATAATATAAATTCCCTGATTTGCTATCATAAAAGCGAATATTATCTTTAATTATCTTTAATAATTCTTCATCAGTTAATAAATCATATTCACTTGCATCAAGAACTCTTGCGATAGTTGAAGTAAATTTACCACTTCTTTTCTTATTTTTAAAACGAGGATAAGATCCAGTTCCTCCTTCTAATCGAAATAAGATTAGTTTGGCTTTAGTCTTTCTAATTAAGCTAATAATAGCTTCATTAATATGATATTGAAATTCCGCATATGTTCGATTACCTTCAGGTGCAATACAGACACATCCATTGGCTTTTAAGGTTCTCATTATCATAAGCGTAGATGTAATATCTACTACTCCTTTTTTCTTAGGAATTACTCCTAAATGATTCATTAAATAATTACTAAATAATGGTCCATTAAAGATATTATCAGTTCCAACAAAGGATATTGGACGATTAAACATCGTCAGTATTAAAATAAAATCAAAATCAGTTTGATGATTTGCGAGAATTATTGCGGGCTCATTCTTCTTTAATTTATATTTATCTTTCGAACGAAAATGTAAAAAAAGACGAGAAATAATAAAGAATAATGGACGATAAAAATAAATATTAATTCTTTGTCTCTTTAATATCTTTTTGATATTTACTTCTTTTTTCATATTAATATTTTAACATATTATCGTTAATTATTCAATTGATAGAAAATTAACTAATTCAAATTATTTAATTTGTCCAATTCATCTAAATATTTTTTAGGCTCTTTTAATTCAATAATCTGACAATTATATAAATTCTTTAATTTCTTTATAGCCTTTGGAGCACTTCCTCCACCACTATAAAGAATAAAATTTAATTTCTTATCACATAAATTAGTAAGACTTAAAACAGTATTAATAGGACTTGATAATTTACCATTCCAAATAGGAGATCCAATAGCTATTTCATCATATTCACTTATATCATTATCATAATCAATTAATTTAGATTTATGATTGATACCAGCTAAGAAGCCACCCTTCATTACCGCAAAGAAGAATTTTTTAGATAAATCTTTTTTAGGTTTTATTCTTCTTATATCATATCCGAATTCTTTCATCTTTTCGGCTACAAGTTCACCATTTCCTGAATGACTATAATAAATAAATAATTTTTTCATATTTTTAATTCCATCTCCATTTTCTTAATTTTCATTCCCATCTTCTCATAGAAACTATATGCTTCATCATTACCATTCCAAACATTTAAAATTATTTCATCAAATCCTTCTTTTTTTGCTTGTTCAATTAGATAATTAAATAATTTAGTACCATAGCCTTGATTTTGATAAAGCTTATCAACACAGAAATCATCAATATATAATGATTTATTAATTAAGATATTTTTATCATGGTTATATTTAATAATACAAATAGCATAAGCTATTAATAAATTATCTAATTCCATTACATAGATATGATAATTCTTATCACCAATTAATTTATTTAATTCTTCAATATTATATTTTGCTTTATCCTTAATAAAAATATCTGGTCTTATTGTTGCATGTAAATTGACCATATCAATTAATAATTCATATATTCTTTTTGTATCATTAATATTTGCAATTCTAATCATTTCTTATACCTTTTCTTCTTATATTTATATTATATCATTTTATTTAAAATAAAAGATAGATATAGAACTAAATAAAATAATCTGTAGATAAAATCTACAGATTATTGATTTTCTATTAAACAATTTCCAAATCGATTACCTAATTCAATCATATCAATTGAATCATAATGAGCAATATCTGGATTATCTATTGGTTCTTTAGTAGTATCTAAATCTAAACCATTGATTAAATAATTATGATCCTTTAATGATATATTATATTTTACTGCATTAATCTTTTCATAATTAGTCCAAAATATTACTTTAGCAATTAAAGAATCAACGAAATTTAAATGATCTTTATAATATTTATTTAAATCATGACGGAAATATTTAATTAATTTTAAAGTATTATCTTCATATCGATCAGCAGTTCTAATGTTTACTGCATCACTTTCTCCTTGCATCCAGCAGATACCAAGAATGTCTAATTGATAACCTTTTTGAATTAAATATTCTAAATTAGCAATTGTAAAATCAATAGCTAAATTATATAATAATCCTCTTCTTCCATTACCATTTAACCATTCATTATCTAACATTGATCCACCAAGACTATATTTAATAATAAAGATATCATCATCAGGATATGCATTATGTAATACATTACTAATACCCATTTCTGGTCCATAATAATCAAGGTTTGCGCCACAACCAAATTTACATTTAATAAAAGAATTATTAGAATTATTACTTCCTCTTTCAGTTATATAATCAATATAGACATTATCAAAACCATCTTGATATTTGCTATAAAGATCTGGATAATATTCTTTTAAGAAATGGTGATTAGCTACACCGGTTGCGTTAGACTGACCATATAATAAAACTATTTTAGCTTTTTTATTATCAACATTAGTTAAAGTATCATTAATAATAAATTCTATATCGCTATTATTTTTATTCTTACAAGATGAAATTAATATAATTAAAATTAATAATAAAATAATTAAATATTTTTTCATTGTTTTAAAGCATTAGTTACAATTTCAATTAAAGAAATTCTTTCTTCAAGAGTTGGAAAAGCACCATCATATAATTCTTTAGCCCAAATGATAGCTCCTGTTGCAGGTGGGACTTGTAATACATTAAAATGACAATTATTACCAATTAGATTGGTTACTGTTTCTTTAAATGTATCTACTAATACTGGACATTCACCTTTAACATATACACTTCCAGCAAGAACAATTTCGGCATCATCTTCAAGATGTAATTCTTTAATGCATCCAGCTGCAGCTGCCGCAAGACATGATCCCATATCTTTTAAGATTTTAATAGCTACTTTATCGCCTTTATTTGCTTCTTTGAAGCAGGCAATAGTAAATTGATTATAATCAAATGATCTTTTATAGAATTTTTCACTAATAGCTTCCATTAACATCATCTTATCATCAATTTCAAAGCCCTTCATTACAATTGGAGTTAGAGATGTTTTAGGACCAAAACGGAAGGCTTCATCATAGACGGCTCTTACAACTTTACGAGATACAAAGCGTCCTCCGCCTTCATCACCAGTTACATCACCAATTCCGCCAATTTGAATGACGCTACCATCTTTGCCAATACCACTAGCTGATGTACCAGTTCCATTAATCGAACAAGCACCATATCCTTTAGTTGTTCCAGCTTTAATACCAAGAGTAGAATCATTAACTACTTTAAAATTAGTAAAGCCTAAAGATTTAACAACTTCATCTAAAGCTTTTTGTTGAGAAGGAATATCATCTCCTGCTAAGCCAAAGCATGCGGCTTTAATATCTTTAATTTCAATATGATATTGGCCTAAGAAAGTATCTAAGGCCTTTTTCATTACTCGATAAGTACCTTGAAAACTATCTGGGAGTCCTTCATGAGAACAAGTACCATCACGATACATTCCAATAAATTTTCCTGTTACGTCAAATAGAAAATAATCGGTTTTAGTGTTCCCACCATCAACTCCTAGTATATAATCCATTATTCTTCAACCTTTCTTGCATCTTTAAATAGTGGTAGATATTCTTTATGAGCTTCTAATAATTCAAAGAAGCAATCATATGCTTTATCGTAATCAAATACTAATGGGTTAACCATTAATGCATGTAAAGCTTCTTTAACGCTACCAGTCATTGCAGCTTTAACTGCATGTTTTTCATATTCTTTCATTGTATGAACAAGTTCTTCAATATTCTTATTACGATATGTTGTAGGAATAGGTTTTGCTCCATCCTTACCAACGATTGCACTAATTTCAACAGCATCATTATCATCCATCCAAGGAATAGCTCCATGGTTAAGAATATTTACAACTTGAATATTATTACGATCGTTATAAATTGCATCAATTAAATTAATCGCAACTTCTGAATAACGAGCTCCTCCACGCTTACTTAATAGCTCAGGTTTAGTATGTTGTTCACTATTTTCATAGATCTTTAATAATTGTTCTTCAATTTCCATACATACTTCGCCACGACATTTTTCAGCCTTTAAGCATTTTTCAACCATCTTATCTTTATGATAATAATAATTTAAATAACTTGTTGGAATAGCACCTACTGTTTGAACTAATTCATGAGAAAAACCAAGAGTAGGAATATTCTTCATATTTGATGATTCTAATCCAGCATCAATAGCTTCTTGTAAATAATCTTTACCATTATCTTCAATCTTAGTAATCCATGCTAGATGGTTAAGACCTAAATATTCCACAAAGGCATTAGGTAAATTCATTTGTTTCTTAATACCATCAATTGAATTAATTGGAACATTACATAGACCAATCATCTTAATTGGTGAATTATTTAATACTGCTTCCGCAATCATTCCACTAGGATTAGAGAAATTAATTAACCATGCATCTGGACATAATTTTTCCATTCTCTTACAAATATCAAGAATAACAGGAATTGTACGTAAGCCTTTAAACATACCACCAATACCATTAGTTTCTTGACCTAATAATCCATATTTAAGAGGAATCTTTTCATCCTTTACACGAGCAGGAAGTTTACCAACTCTAATTTGTGCACAAACAAAGCTACATCCTTTTAAAGCTTCATCAAGATCTTTAGTAAGAACTACTTTAGTATCTAGACCAGCAAATTTAACCATTCTTTGAGCTAAGCCACCAACAATATTTAATTTACGATCATCAATATCCATTAAATATAATTCTTTAAGTGGTAAATCATCTTTATGATTAATAAAACCTTCCATCAATTCTGGTGTATAAGTAGAACCAGATCCGATAATTGCAATTTTAATTCCATCTTTCATTTATATTTCCTCCAATTGTTTTATTTAATTGTAATTAACTAACAATAATATACCATAAATATCTGATTATTTCAAGTCATTATACATTATAAAAAAGGGCCTTATAAATAATTATAAGACCCTCTTCTTTTTTGTTTTCATCTTTTTTACAGCTACTAACAGTTATAATCATTATTAGACATAAGAAGATACTAATAATTTTAAATAATTTCATTATTTTATCTCTCAAATATAATAGAAATTATTTAAGCATTTAATTTCTTAATAATAATTGGTAATTCTTGATCTACTACTTCATTATCTAATTGGCAAGTTCCGGCATTAGCATGACCGCCACCACCATATGATAAGCATAATTCACCAATATCTACCTTAGAATTCTTATTAATAATACTCTTACCAATCATTACAGCTGTATTTTGTTTCTTAAAGCCCCACGCAACATGAACTGATATTTCAATTTCAGGATACATTGCGTAAACCATAAATCGGTTACCGGCATAAATAACATCTTCATTTCTTAAATCAATAACTGCTACTTTATCATATACCTTAACAATTCGTTTTAATTGAGCTTTAAATAATTCAGCTTGTTCTTTATATAGATCAGCTCTTTCTTTAACATCAGGAAGTTCCATTATTTCATCAATTGATAGATTCATACAATTATCAATTAATTCCATCATTAAATCATAATTAGAAATACGGAAATCATGGAAACGACCAAGTCCAGTACGAGGATCCATAATATAATGTAATAATACCCAACCACTTGGATTAAGGATTTCATCAATTGTAAAATCAGCTGAATCACCTTTATCAACAGCCGTTAAGAGTTCTTCTGATAATCTTGGAAAACGTTCCTTTCCTCCATAATAATCATAAACAACTCGTGCAGCACTTTTTGCATGAGGATCAATTATTAATTTTCCATTAGTTTCTCTTGCTTTATTACGATCTACTTCACTTTCATGATGGTCGAACGCAATACTTACTCTTGGATCATATGGTAAATTAGTTGTAATATCATTATCAGATAATTCAACTTTTCCATCTTGAACATCTTTAGGATGAACAAATTTAATTTCATCAATTAATTTTAATTCTTTTAGCATCATTGCACATGCTAAGCCATCAAAATCACTTCTAGTTACTAATCTTTTCATATATTATCCATTTCTATATATCTAAATTATTCAAATAAAGGATTATTAACTCCATACTCAATTAAATCAAAAACATCATCCTTATAAGAAACACAAATAGTAAGTTCTAAAATGAAATCATCACCATCATTTATAAAATTAATTTTAACAGCTAAATCATTTCTTACATATACATCATAATGATAATTATTTGATGAAGATGACGCATTCCATTCATATCCATTATCTTCAAGATAAGTCTTTGATAAACTAATTAAATCTTCTAAATTACCTTTAATATTTGCGTCATATCTTACAAGTAAACAATCATTATTATCGATATAATTACGACGATCAAATGTAAATCCATCATCTTCTTCTAAGAAACGAGGTTCAAGATATTCTTTTAATACACATGCTTCTAATACTCGATAATCGACAACCGCAAATAGTACCTTTGTTTCTTCTGATTCAGGTAATAATTTTATAATTATACCATCTTCATTTCCTTCTTCAAAACGACCAAACCAAGTTAATTCATCAATTGATTCAGATTGTTCAATTACTTTTTCTAATTGATTAAATTCATTATCAATGAAAAATTTCTTAATTTCTTTTAATAATTCATCTATTGTTTTATAAGAATCATCTTCTTTTTTAATTCGATTATATTCAAATTCTGCAAATACATAATGAGGATTAACTGTTATTTCATAATCTTCACCAATTAAATTATAAGATCTAAATTCTTTTAATAATTCATTAATGAAACATCCCATTTCATCATATTTCATTTCATTTAAATAATTAGCATTAGGTAAAATTATAGTACTATTTGTTTCTTCAATAGTAAGTAAGAAATAAATATCATTATCAACAAGGATTTTAAATTCTCTTAAATTACCATTTTCAAAACTATAATAAGCAACAGCTTCTTCTTCATATACATTAGTAACAGCTGAATATTGATTATTTTCATATTTAACTAAAGAAAAATCACGTTTAAAATCTGGAAGGAATCTATCAAATATATCATCAATTGTGATATCTTCATATTTTTTAACATATTTATCATGTTCCATTCCATAATATTGATATCCAACAAATTCTTCATTAGAAAAATCAAAATAAGTAGTAAAATTACCAGCCGCAATTATATGTGTTAATTCAAATACTAATTTATCTTTAGATAAAGTCATATTAGGCTCTAATTCACTTACATCAAGAGGTGATGAATAAAACTTCATTAATAATTTTGATTCTTCGCCTTTAGCAAAACCATAATCATTAATTTCTTTATTCCACTCATCCGAAGTTACTTCATGATTAATTTTTGAAGAATTACCTCCAGTTATTTCACATGAGGTAATTATAATTAATCCAATTAATAAAAATATAAATAATAATAATTTTTTCATATCTATCTTCCTTTCTTTATTCAATACTATTTTACCATATATTAGATTATTTGTAAATCAAATATACATTTAAAAAGACTCTGTTTAAACAGAGTCGATATCTATTTATATTATAACACTTCAACAATACGTAAAGTATTAGTAGTAGGATTATAATAGAAATTACAAGTCTTACCAGCTTGAATAACAAAGAAATAACTTATTGGTGTTGCGATAGTACTTCCTTCAGTTAGAGTAATATTATTAATAGTTTCCATACTTCCACTAGACATATCAACAAGCGCAAGCCATCCATTTTGAACAGTATAATTAAGAAGGCAATATTCTTGTTCATTTTCAGAATTAATTACAAATTCTGGTGAGAAAGCACTACTTTGTCCACCATTAGAATCATAAAATTTATAATTTTTAATAGTTGGTGGTGTAACTTCTTCTGCACTAAATTCTATTGTTAAAACTGAAGTATTTAAATTTAGATGTAATTTATAATTACCTTTCTTTAAAAGAGTAAAGGTATTATTATCATTCTTTTTAATTAAAGTATTATCAACACTTGGATCTAATGTAAAATTAATAATATTATAGCTACCATCCGCAAATGCACATGTTTCACCAAATTCAGAACTATTTTCTTTTTCATAATGAACAATATTATCACTATCTTTAGTTAATGATACAAATTCCCCATCAACTAAAATATATGCATCTACCAATGAAGATGATACTTCAAAAATAGAAATAGATGATACTAATGGTAGATATGCAATACTATAATTTCCACTCTTTAATACTTTTATATAATCATCACTAATTGAAAAATTACCACTTAGATTAAAGCAGTGAACATCAGTTAAATGATCTCCTTTAATTATCAAATTATTAGTAAGATCTTTAAGATTAAATAATTCATTTTCTTCAAGATTTACTGATTCGATATACATATGTAAACCATTAGTTTCTATAAAGCTTAATATGTCTGAATTATTAATTACATTTTCATGTTGAATATACCATAATGTACTTTCATATTCGGGATTAGATTTATCAATATAATAATCTTTTAATGAAATATCTTCTCTTTCAGATGAGAAATCAAGTGCTACTTCATTAGTATCATTAGGCGCAAATATTTTAGTTATTGAAATCTTTTTATCCCCACCTCGATCAAATTCAAAACCATATCTTGATGGAAAATCAAAGATAATTTCATTATTATCACCTTTATGATAATCAAATGTATTCCATTTAATATAATCTACAAAATCATCATAATCATAAGTTACATCATTATCTTTATCAATAATAACTACTTTATCATTTATAGCTATTTCTTTATAACCATAAATATAAGTTTGCGTATTATCTTCATAATATGATACTTTATTCATTGGATATTCAGTATCATTAATCTTAATAACAATACCATCATATTCAAATCCCGTAATTGATAAATATAAACCATTAGGAGTCCCATTAATAGCTATTGTTGCGGAAGAAACATCATTATGGACCTTATTATCTTCTGTAATATTACTTTGAGTATCAGCTATAAAATCATAAGTAACATTTGTATCATTTTTCGAATGAATTGTGATAGCATCATCTTTTTTAAGAGTAAGATTTTCATATTTCCAACTTAGATGATCAATTTCTAATTCTGATTCATCGACAATAAAATCACCTTTAATTTCTCCATTAACACCAATAGATAGTGCTGTTGATAATCTTGGTAATAAATGCGGAGTAATTTCATTTCCTGCTGCATCAAAATATTTACCACAGCCACCGCAATAATAATATTCAGTTTCACTACCAGCATTAAAGAAGCTTGATTCCATTGCTGGATGATATTCAAGTGAATGTTCATGTACCACTGTATCATCTCCTGGGTTCGTTGTATCATCACTTGTTTTACAATTACAAGTCATAAATATAAATAAAAAAATTATAAATAATGATAATATTCTTTTCATTAATATCCTCCTATTAAAATAATTATTAATCAATATTATTATATAAAATAATCAATTATCTGTCAAAGCAAACATTAAAAAAAACTAATTAAAATAATTTGAAATGCACCCCAAATCTTGGATACCTAAAAAAGGTGTAGAATATAACCAAAAAAGGGGTGCTTTTCATATAAGGCTAGAGTCTTTAATTTGTAAAAACTGTCACGTTTGTCACGTGTCACGTGGAGGATTTATAAAAATTAATATTTCTTCTCTTATACATTTCTATACATAGTAAGTAGTAGTTTAACGATTAATAATAATTTAACAATTTAATTTTATATATAAATGCTATATATACTACTGCTGCTATATTTATAGAAATACCTTATAAATCATTAATATTTGCAGTATTTATGCCTATAAAAAGAAAAATAGTCGATATTTTGATATCGACTATACTTAACTCTAATGGCTAACTGCTAGGATATCTATTCTTTTTATAGGTGTATGGGACGATAAGTCTTTTTTATTAGATATTGTCTTTTATAAAAATACTCATATATAAAGGATAGCATTTAATTTTAGGATGAGAGCAGTTAACATTATTCATTGATAATTTTATGCCGTATTTAATATTATTTTTTTCAATAATGTTATTTAAACTAATAGATTTGGTATTATGTCCAGATTTAACTTCAATTGGAACAATATCATTATTTAATAATGTAACAAAATCAATTTCAAGTTTTTCATCTCTTCTATAATAATATAATGGTATATTATTTTGAAGTAGTGTTTGCGCAATTACATTTTCAAATATACCTCCTTTGAAAATTCCTGCATTACCATTTAAAATTTCAAATTGTGGATTACCTTCATACATTGCAAGCAAAAGTCCAGTATCATTAAAGTATAATTTAAAACTTTGGGGATCACGGTATGCTCTTAATGGTTTATCAAAAGTTTTTAATCTAAAAATTTGTTGTGCTAATCCTGAGTCAGTAATCCATTTAATACTAGTGCCATAATATCTAGCATTACCACCGTTTCTAATTACTTTGTATTGATACTTCTTATTTTCCATTGCTAGCTGATCTGGAATAGAATCATAACACTCTCTAACTTTTTCCTTGATATCTTTTGTTGCATAATGTGCTAAATCTTTATAATAGTCATTTAGAATTCTTTTTTGGGCTTCAACAACTGATCTTATATCTAAAGTATTTACAAATATATCAACAACCTCTGGCATTCCACCGACAACTACATATTGTAAAAATAATTCATTCAGTTTTTCATGTATAGCATCGGGTACAAGTTTTTCATCTTTATAAAATGTTTCGTAATAACTTATTAATTCTTCACCATATCCTTTTGCCCATAAGAATTCCTCAAAACTCATTGGTTTCATATTTAAAGTTTCTACATAGCCAACTGGGTATGATGAAACATTTCCCATCACAATTCCCAACATTGAACCACTAACAATAACATCAAATCTTCCATCCATCGCAAATGCTTTTAATGATGTTAAAACATCAGGACATGTTTGAACTTCATCAAAAAAAAGTAAAGTTTTTCCTTCAATAATCGGAACATCTATTTTATATGATGATAATTGCATAAATAAATTTTCTATAGTTAAATTACCTTTGAATAAATCTTTTGCATTTTTATCTAATTCAAAATTAATTTCATATAAGTATTCATAATTATCTTTTGCAAATTCTCTAACTAAATATGTTTTTCCTACTTGTCTTGCTCCATATATTATTAATGGCTTAGTACGTTTATTTTTCTTCCAATTTAATAATTCATTAATTAATTTTCTTTTCACAATAAACCCCCTTAAGACATTTATATTATAACATAACTTCGAAAAAAATGCAAATCATATATAAAACAGCTTCGAAAAAAATGTAATTATAATATTAAATTATTTATGAAAAAATGCATATAAAACACCACTAATCACAGCACTTTGAAATGCACTCCAAATCTTGGGCACCTAAAAAAGGTGTATAATATAACCAAGAAAGGGGTGCTTTTCTTATGCCTAAAACTAATAAAAGATATTCACGTGAATTTAAAATTGAATTTATCGAAACCAAACTAAGAGAAAATCTATCTCTAAGGGAGGCGGCTAGAAGATTTAATAGCTAAGTGTCAAAGATTAGAAATGGAAAATGAATACTTAAAAAAATTGAGTGCCTTAGTATCTTTAAGAGAGCAAAAAGAAAAGAAATAGCTCAGCCTGTAGCCTCCAAGCGCAAAAAAAGGCCCTGCTTGTATGCAGAGTCTTTGTTTAAAAATTATTCACTTGTCTGACTATCTTGCGATCATAGTTTTTGTACACTTCAAGTAAAATGTAATTGTATGATCACAAAATGATGTACAAGCACAGCCTCATCATATACTTCGATATAAACTCCATGTGAATTAGAATTAATTCGATATTCCATTTGTAATAAATCTAAATTTCACCAAATAATTGTTTTATTTCTGTTTGATACAATACTTGTACACATACCTATTCCTGATCTAATTATATAATTCTATTAATTTTGACATTTGTTATAATTTGATTTGTTTAGGAAATGCTTCATGTCTTAAGATACCCCACATTTTATCGATGTATGCAAGAGTATAAAAGTTCTCATAATAATGGTAATAAAATGCACCTTTTAATGTCATTTCATAAACATTACCTTTCTTTTTAACAAATCCCATGATTCTTGCAACCAAAAGTTCAAAGCCATACATCTTTTGTAGTGATGTCTTAAAGAATTTATCAAAATCAACTTTGTTCACTTTTGTACTATATGCTGTCCAGAAAAGATAATAAACCATTCTTTGTCTTTTGGTGAATCTTAAAGTTAGAGATGTTGGAAGAAGGTTTTGTTTAATTCTTTCAATATAATCTATAATTGAAAATGTATTAATTTTAAATTGATGATTTAAAAGAGTGGTTGCGGATGCACCAAAACCTAAAAAATTATCCCTTGTCATTGATGAATAATTAGCATCATTATTGTTTGAGAAAGTCCATATTGTATTTCTTGTGTAACCTTTTTCCATACAATATTTAGTAATATCATTTAACAATCTTTCCTTTTCTCTTTTTTTCATTGCTTTAACATTACTTGGGGTAAAATTAAAATCAATGAATGGGTACATCGCAAAATGATTAGCCCCAATCATAAAAGCAGTTTCAATGTCTTTAATTAAATCATCTAGTGTTTGATTAGGTAAAGCAAAAATGAAATCCATCGAAACTGTTTCGAACTTTATTTTATCTAATGCTTCTTTTAGTTTTAGTGGATCAACCTTTTTACGCCCTAAGATATATTGATATTTATCTTGGAAAGATTGAATACCAATACTAATCTTAGTAACACCAGCATCTTTTAAAATAGTTAAGGTGTCAATTGTAACATCATCTGGGTGTAATTCTATTCCGATTCCTTCACTAATTATAAAGTGCTCTTTTAAGGCTTCAATGATTTCTTTGATCCTTGATTTAACTAAGGCTGGCGTACCACCACCAAAATAAAGAGATGTTACTTGTTTTTTTTCATTATTAAGTGCTACTAGATGAATTTCTTTGATTAAATAATCAATGTATTCATTAGCTAATGCTTCATCGTATTTAACCTTACAATAAGGGCAAAAATTACAAAGACTTTTACAAAAAGGAATATGAACGTAAAGCCCTAGGTTATCACATTCCATATATGGTAATACTTCATCATATTCATTTTTAAAAATAAATGGCTTAAAACATCTTGTAAGCCACATTCTACCAAGTTTAGATATTAAACCCATAATGCCTCCTATAAATATTTTGAACATGTCTTAAGCATACCAAATTCTTATATCAAGACTTTTTATTTTAGCAATTAACAAACAATTGAAACTCCAAGGCAATTTTGCCAACGGCATTGGCAAATTTCCAATATCTTTATATGTTTCATAAAACTTTC
>ONHH01000080.1 GCA_900317575.1 uncultured Bacillota bacterium
AAAAGACATATAGACAAAGTGTAATGGTAATAACAACTAGAATTGAACCTTACCACAAAATATTAACACAATAATGAATAAGTCCTAATTCTTTTATTAACAATATTTGGTCTTAAATAACCATTTTCACATAGTTCAACGCACCAATTAATAATTGTTCTATTTGTAACATTGAATACACATGCTACTTCTATTGGAGAAAACTCAATAAGTCTCTCTTTTTTTAAATAATCTAATAAGTTCTTTGCTTTACTTGATAAATGATTGAATCTTTCCTTTTCGTTATCATTAACTGAATTTCTAGCTATGGTTGTTACTTTATTTGCATATAGACTAAAAACTTTAATAAAATAGTTAATCCAAATTTCAGGATGAGGCGGATTGTCCCTTCCATCATAATAAACAATAGGAAGTCCCATTTGTAAAGAAGAATAGTATTCCTCTAAATCATAAGAAAAATACTCTTCTAATGAACCGATTTCTTTAAATCCATATCCATAATAAGAAAGAACATAATTAGACATTATTCTAGCAGTTCTTCCATTTCCATCTTCGAATGGATGAATAGTAACTAACTGATAATGTAGAATTGCTGCTTTAATAATAGGATGATCATCAGAATTAGTAATGTAATCCTCTAATTCCTTTAATAGATTAGGAACATCAGAGTATTCTGGAGGTATATATTCAGGCTCGTGAGTTTTGCTGTCGTATACCGCAAATAATACCCCTGGTGGCATAGCTCCTCTCAGTCCTATTTTTTCTTTAGATTCACCCATTACAATTTGTTTTTGCACTTCTAATAATAATTGAGTTGAATAAGGTACTCTAACTTCAAGTTTTTTTGATAACATTTCAAGTGCTAAATAATAATTTCTTACCTCTTGTTCTGGTTTTAAAAAATGCCTATTTTTACTTTCAATAGCAATTTCTGCTTGTTCATAAGAAAGAGGATTTCCTTCAATAGCATTAGATGCATAAGAACTTCTTTTTCTTGTATTCTTTCTAAATTTATTTGATAGTTCTACAGGAACCTTTGTATTCTCTAGAATAGTTTTATTCTTTTCAATATCAATTAAAGAGTTTAATAGATTGTTATTTAATTTTATCTTAATCATTTTATCACCTACAAATATTATATCACACTTTCACTAAAATTTCACTATTTTTTCACTATTATTTTGCTAGAAGGTAATAATACTACTCTCGGTAGATACTAAAAGATTTCAAAAATTTTGAATTTCTATGAGTGAGACTATTTTATAGTAGTATGATTCCGACTGAACGTACTATTCGATTCACATTGAATGATGGTAGAGCAAATAAAAAATATGCATTAAAAAATGCACATTTTCTTAATAGTTTTTCTATATTCTAGTATAAATCTTCAAATATCGAAAGACTTATAGACAAAGCAATATGGGGCGAATATAGGGAGTCGAACCCTAGCATAATGGAGCCACAATCCACCGTGTTAACCACTTCACCATATTCGCCATATTATTACTGGCAGGAGCTATAGGAATCGAACCCATATTGACGGTTTTGGAGACCGCTGTACTACCTTTGTACGAAGCTCCTAGATTGTTGCTATAATATTATAGCAACTTTTTTGATTATTTTCAAGTAATTAACATAAAGAATAATAACTAATTATTGGTTATTTTTCTGGTATTTTTCATATATTCATAATAATTCATTAAATCTTTTAAACAATGAGAAATACCTGATTTAGATAATTGTTTACCAAAGATATTCGATGAATAAATCGATAATTCTTCTAAAGATGAATCTGGATATTCTTCTCTTAATCTAGCAGTTGTTTGTAATCTTGATGACATATTGTCATAATAATTATTTTCTTTTAAATATTTGATTGCTTGAAGCTGTTTGTCACAGGTTGTACGACATTTGATTTCATTCGCAATATCGCAATTAGTCATTCGATTTGCCATATTTGAAACATCTCTAATGATTCTTTGATCTTCAAAATAGAAAACTCCTGATGATGCTTTCATGAATGCTAGCATATTAGATATTTCTTCACTCTTCTTTAAATAAATAACATATTGATTTCTTCTTTCAACAATCTTAGGAGTTAGATCTTTTTTAATTAAGATTTCTTCAATTAAATCCAGTAGATTATCTTTAGATGTTGATATTTCTAAATGATAGCTATTCTTTCTTGGATCATTAATTGATCCTCTTGCGATAAAGAGTCCTCTAATAAATGCTGATTGTTTATCTTCATTATCAATTAATTCATCATCAATCTTTAATTCCATAAAGGGAATTAATTTAAAATCATGAATGATGTCATCAGCTCTTTCAGTAATTTCTAGATAATAGAATCTTCTTTTTTCAAGATTGATTTCATCCTTAAAACGCATTTCAACATTTATTTGATATAATTTCTTTAAAAGCGGAAGAACAAATTTTAAAGCATTTAAGATGGTAGTTCGATATATGATTTTATAGCCTCTACTAGAAATAACAATTTCTGTAGAACCGAGGAGTAATCCATATAATAGAGCTTTTTGTTCTTCTATTTTTAAATCCGTTACATCTAATAATTCTTTTTTTACTTCACTACTAAAACTCATAGCTTATCAATATATTCTTTTCCTATATTAATTAGTTCAAGCGGATCATCAATCTTTCTTACACCATCAATGTGTTCAATCTTTTCTTTACACCATGTCGCAAGAATTCCGGTAATATTTGCGTTAATAGCCGTATCAATATCAATCTTCGAATCACCAATTAATAACATGTTTTCAACATGATATTTATCTCTAATTAGATTTATACATTCCGGATCTGGTTTTACTTTCGTTAATTTATCAGCACCAATGATGTCATCAAAATATTCAGATAAATTAGTAATATCTAATCCTCTAATTACTTCTTTTTCAATTTTATTAGATACAATTACTAATTTATATCCCATATTCTTTAATTCTTTTAAAGCCTCATTCATATTAGGATATGCTTTAATATAATCCTTAGTATAGAGTTCTGCATATTTAGCATAGGTTGATATACATTTATCTAGTGGCACGTCAATTGTAGCATATTTAACAAAAGTTTCATCAATGAATGGTCCAAAGAAGCTATGAGCTTCTTCTTTAGATATATGATAATCAGGGAATAATTCATCAAAGGTTGATATGACAATATGTTCAATTAATTCAAAGGTATCAAGAACAGTTCCATCACAATCAAAGACAATTATCTTATTCTTCTTTTCTTCTTTCTTAATCATTAAACTACCTTTATCAGAATAGAGCGCATCATAACAAGACATTAATCTAAATTTAAATACTCTTCTTAAGATAAAGATAGTTATACCTGCTACTATCATTGTAATAGATACTACTTGAGCAATCTTTATTCCACTACTACCAATAAGTAGAGCATCAGTTCTTAAGATTTCAATTAAGAATCTAACGATTCCATACCATATTAAATAGAAAGGCACGGCATCACCAACATATAATTTCTTATTATATTTACGAACTATTTGATAGATGGTTAAACCAATCAAATTAGCTACTGATTCATATAAGAAGGTTGGATGATGATATGCTCCATTAATATACATATTATTAATAATAAAATTAGGTATTAATAAATGTTGTAATGTTTCTTTAGTTGTAACTGGTCCAAAAGCTTCTTGATTAACAAAATTACCCCATCTACCAACACATTGGGCAAACATAATTAAAGGAAGAGCTATTTCAAGTAAGGTGATAATATCAATCTTTCTTATCTTACACCAAATAGGTAGATATATTCCTACCGCAATCAATCCTCCATGGATTGCAAGTCCACCATTAGATGGATTAATAACATCAATAAAGGATGAATATGTTTGATTAGAAAAAGCTACATAATAAAGTCTAGCACCAAATATTCCAAATAATAGTCCTAAAGCTAAGCCTTCACTAACTAAATCGGATGTAATTCCTAATCTTTTACCAAAATAGAGATAGCCAAAAAGAGTACCAAGTAAAGCACCTGATAGAATGATTACCGCATACCATGCGACATGAAATGATCCAATTTGAAATGCTATCTTACTATATAAGATATTTATATTTAATAATAGATTATTCATTCTTTGGTTTCTCCTTTCTCTTCTTCTTAATAATTAAGGGAGTAATCTTAGACATTACATAATAACAAATAATATACATTACAATAAAGATTAATCCTAAGAGTCCGATACTTACAATCTTAATTAAATGTAATTCATAGAATAATAAGATTACAATTGTATATGATACTAAACTAGTTAAGAAAGATAATAATATTTGTTTTAACATTGATATTCCCCCAATTTTTCGCGTAACAATTCTGCCTAAAATTGTTAGTATTGAATAAATTAGCGGAATTATAATAAAATACCAGAAATCGGCTGAAATAGGCTTTAAAAATGAATTTAGAATGATAAAGATTGATAAATCAATTAATATTCTAATAACATAAATAATTAGATATTCTAGAGGAGTAATCTTAGGTTGTAAATTTTCTAATATTACTTTCTCTATTGTTTGACTCATCTCTTTTAAAGCTTTTTTCGTTTTTTTCTTAGTTTCTTTTTCTCTCTTTTTTCTTTCTTCTTCTGATAGATTAGCTTCATCTTTAATGGATTCATCTTTATTTTTTTCATTAATCTCATCGATCTTGGAATCTAGTTCTTTTAATAATTCATCTAAAGTCTTTTCGATATCTTTATTATTAATATCTTCATTTTCTTCTTGATCTTTTATTTTATCATCTTTCATAATTAACTTCCTAATATAATATATTATACCAAATTTTATTAATAATTATTTAAATAATGATTAATAATAGTTAAATAGTAAATTTATAATTAAATTATTTATAAATTATTTATGATTATGTTATAATTAAAAGATACATCTTATCATTTTTATTTATAGGAGGAGCTATGAATAATATTAATAATAAATTTGATCCTAATAATTATATTACAATTAGAGGAGCAAGAGAAAACAATCTAAAAAATATAAATCTTAATGTCCCCAAAAATAAATTAGTTGTAATGACCGGACTATCTGGATCTGGTAAAACTAGTTTAGCTTTTGATACAATTTATGCGGAAGGACAACGTAGATATGTTGAAAGCTTATCTGCTTACGCAAGAATGTTTTTAGATAATGTTAAAAAGCCTGATGTAGATAGTATTGAAGGCCTTTCTCCAGCTATCTCTATTGATCAAAAAACTACTAGTAAGAATCCTCGTTCAACAGTTGGTACAATTACGGAAATTTATGATTATTTAAGAATAATCTATTCAAGGATTGGACGTCCTATCTGCCCTAATCATAATATTGAAATAACTAGTCAAACAATTGAAGAAATGACGGATAAGATCTTTAGTTATCCCAAAGAATCTAAATTAATTATTTATTCACCGATTGCGGAAAGAAGAAAAGGTACCTTTGAAAAGACGATTGACATCTTGAGAAAAGATGGCTATTCTAAAGTATTAATTGATGGAGAGATGTATGATTTAGATGAAGAAATAAAACTCGAAAAGAATGATAAACATGATATCTTAGTTGTCATTGATCGTCTTAAAATAAGAGATGAGGTTAGAAGTAGAATCTATGAATCACTAGAAGCTGGTTGCGCTTTATCTGATGGTAAGATCTATGTCGATATTGATGATGAAAGATTATTATTCAGTGAACATTATAATTGCCCATATTGTGGCTTTACGGTACCTAAGCTTGAACCATCAATGTTTTCCTTCAATAATCCTTTAGGAGCATGCTCTGAATGTAATGGAATAGGTGTAACTTATAAATTAGATCCTAATTTATTAATACCTGATCCAACATTATCTATTTCTGATGGAGCCATTCGTTATTTAAAGAATATTATGTTTACTGATAATATTGAATGGCAAGTCTATAATATCTTATTTAAACATTATAATATTGATCTTTTTAAACCATATATGGATTTAAGTGATGAAGAAAAAGATATCATCTTACATGGATCTAAAGAGCCCATCGCCTATACTATTACTTCTACTGGTGGAACCACCATGAAAAAGAATAAAGTAATTGAAGGATTAGCTGATTTAATTGAAAGAAGATATCAAGAAACAACATCTTCTTTCTTTAGAGAATATTATGCGTCATACATGAATGAATTAACTTGCCCTAAATGTCTGGGAAAAAGATTAAATGAAATGATGCTAAGTGTTAAAATTAATAATTATAATATTGATGATTTTACCTCAATGTCGATTAAGAATGCGTTAAATTTTATTAATAATCTAAATCTAACGAAGAATGAAAATTTAATTGCGAAAATCCCTTTAAAAGAAATTAAGAATCGTTTAGAATTCTTAACAAATGTTGGTCTTGATTATTTAACATTATCCCGTAAAGCTGGTTCTTTATCAGGAGGAGAGGCCCAAAGAATTCGTCTTGCAACTCAAATTGGTTCCCATTTAACAGGAGTATTATATGTTCTTGATGAACCAAGCATTGGTTTACATGAAAGTGATAATCGTAAATTAATCGCATCATTAAAACAAATGCGAGATTTAGGTAATAGCTTAATCATTGTTGAGCATGATGAAGAAATCATGAAAGAATCTGATTATATTATTGATATTGGTCCATATGCCGGAATCAATGGTGGTGAAGTTGTTGCGGAAGGAAAATATGAAGATTTCATCAAATCCCCTAATTCCATTACCGCAAAATACCTTCGTGAAGAATTAATGATTCCACTACCAGAAAAAAGAAGAGAAGGTAATGGCAAATATATTAAAATCTATGGTGCTCAAGAAAATAATCTAAAGAATATTGATGTAACTTTCCCTTTAGGTAAATTAATTTTAGTTACTGGTGTATCAGGATCTGGTAAGAGTACTTTAGTCAATGATACTTTATATAATTTATTAATGTCTAGAATCTATAAATCAAAATATCATATTGGTAAATTTGATCATGAAGAAGGAATTAATAATATTAAGAAAGTAATCAATATTGATCAATCACCGATTGGTAGAACTGCCAGAAGCAATCCTGCTACTTATACAGGAGTCTTTGATCCAATTAGAGATATCTTTAGTCAAACTAAAGAAGCAAAGGTGAGAGGCTATACTAAGAGTCGTTTCAGCTTTAATGTCAAAGGTGGAAGATGTGAAAAATGTCAAGGTGATGGTGTAATTAGAATATCCATGAATTTCTTACCTGATGTCTATGTTGAATGTGAAGCATGTAAAGGAAAAAGATATAATACTGAAACTCTTGAATGTAAATATAAAGATAAATCGATTGCTGATGTCTTAGATATGTCAGTAGATGAAGCATATGAATTATTTAAGAATATTCCATCAATTGAACCACGTCTAAAAACGATCCTTGATGTAGGTCTAGGCTATATTAAACTTGGACAACCTGCTCCAACCTTGTCAGGTGGAGAAGCGCAAAGAGTAAAACTTGCTAGTGAATTATATAAGACAATTAGTGGAGATACTATTTATATCTTAGATGAACCAACTACTGGTCTTCATCAATATGATGTCAATAATTTAATGAAGATGATTAATTCATTAGTCGATAATGGCGCAACCGTCATTATCATTGAACATAACTTAGATGTAATTAAACAAGCTGATTATATCATTGATCTAGGTCCTGGTGGTGGTGATAATGGAGGAAGGATTGTTGCGGAAGGAACACCAGAAGAAATAATTAAAATAAAAGAAAGCTTAACTGGTAAGTATTTAAAAGCTAAATTAAAAAGAAAATAGAAAAGTTAGCACATATTTTGTGCTAACTTATTTTTTATATTCTATATCTAAAAAAAAGAATAATTAATAAACTTTTTAACTACCTCATCACTTTAATTATATCATTAAAAAAAACAAGAAATAAGGATTTTTTTTACTTGATCAATTATAACATAACAATTAAATCTTTACTTTGTAATTTAAAAATCTTTACTTTTTAGTAAAAATATGGTATAATAAGTAAAGATTTAATAGATGGAGGTCCAATATGTATTCTTATAAGCCATTAGAATCTATGCTAAATAAGATTGGATTAAATAAATCTGATTTAACAATTAAACTTGGAATTTCTTCAAGAACAATCGCAAAAATATCTAAAGGTGAAAAAATATCATCTAATGTCTTAAGAAAAATTTCTAACTTTTTAGGATGTGAAAATGAAGATCTTTTTATTATTGTTCTAGAAAATCCTATCTTACAAATACTTAGAGATGAAAAAGAAACTAAAATGAAAGGTGGTCTTTACCACGAAATCCAAGTTCGTATGACTTACAATTCTAATCATATTGAAGGAAGTAAGCTTTCTGAAGATGATACAAGATTAATTTATGAAACTAGAACAATCCTACCTCATAATGAATCCATTCCAATAGATGACATCATTGAAACAAGTAATCATTTCCGTTGTATTGATTATGTAATTGATACTGCTCTAGATCCATTAAATGAAGACATCATTAAACATCTTCATCTTCTCCTTAAACAAGGAACTAAAGATTCAATGCTTGAATATTTTGCAGTAGGTGACTATAAAAAGCGACCAAATATGGTTGGAGGAAAAGAGACATGCAAACCAATAAATGTTCCTATAGAAATGAAAAAGCTTATTGATAATTATTCAGCAAAAAAGAGTATAACTATCGAAGATATCATCGAATTTCATGCAGAATTTGAATATATTCATCCTTTTCAAGATGGTAATGGTCGTGTTGGTAGACTCATTGCATTTAAAGAATGTTTAAGATGGAATATCATCCCTTTCATCATTGAAGATTCAAAAAAAGCATTCTACTATCGAGGCTTAACAAAATGGAAAGAAGAAAGAGAATGGCTCATTGATACTTGTCTAGATGGGCAAGACACATTTGTAAAATTACTTAAAGCATTAGATATTTCTTTAAATAATAATTAATTAAATAACATATTTAAATAAAAAAACTTGTGGTAAAGAATAAACAGTCAAATACAAAAGATTCATATAAATAGTAATAGTTTTAAAAATTTCAATAGATTTAAAAAAGTAGTAATTTATAAAATCAATAAAATATTACCTTATAAATTAAAATAAAAACGGTTTGACAAAATAGTAAAATCGGACATCAATTGATGTCCGATTTTCATCACTCTAACTAATTCTTTAGAGCCATTATAAATATTCTTTTACCATTTCTAAGAATTCTTCTTCATTATAAACTGGAATATTGAGTTCGTTTGCTTTAGCAAGTTTAGAACCTGCTCCAGGACCTGCTACCACAAATGATGTCTTTTTAGATACCGATGAAGAGGCTTTACCACCTAATTTTTCAATTAATTCATTTCCTTCATCTCTACTCATTCTTTCTAAAGTACCAGTTAGTACAATTGTTTTTCCTTCAAATAATCTTAAGCTTTCTTCAATTTTATTGATTGGTTTGACTCCATATGCTAATAAACGATTGATTAAATCTAGATGCTTAGGATTATTAAAATAATCGACAATGGATTGAGCCATTACTTCACCAATATCATTAATATTAATTAAATCATCAAATTTAGCATTTATAATATTATCTAGAGTTTGATAATATTTACTTAAATTCTTTGATGCTTTAGAACCAACAAATCTAATTCCTAAACCAAAGATAAAACGATCTAATGATTGATTTTTACTTTCTTCAATATTAGTAATTAGATTATTAATCTTTTTATCACCAAAGCCATCTAATTTAATTAATTCATCTTGATAATTCTTTAATAAATAGATATCTGCGATATCTTTAATATAACCTAGATTATAGAATAATTCTAATTGTTTATCACCTAAACCATCAATATCCATTGCTACTCTTGACGCAAAGTGAATAATACCTTCAAGAACCCTGCCACCACATTCTGGATTGATACAATAATGTTCAGCTTCTTTATCTTTTTTTACAAGTTCATGACCACAGACTGGACAGAATTTAATCATTTTGAAAGGCTCAAGATCATTAGTTCTTCTAGATATATCTACTTCTACTACTTCTGGAATAATTTCCCCAGCTTTTCTTACTCTTACATAATCACCAATACGAATATCGCGAGTAGTAATAAATGCTTCATTATTAAGAGTTGCGCGAGATACCGTAGTTCCCGCAATTAATACTGGATCAAGAATGGCATTAGGAGTGATGATACCAGTTCTGCCAACTGTAAAGATGATATCTTTTAATTTAGTAGTCGCAATTTCGGCTGGGAATTTATAAGCTACTGCCCATTTAGGCACCTTGACAGTATAACCAATTGTATCATATAAATCTAATTCATTAACCTTGATTACGATACCATCGGTTGCGTAATCGAGGGTTTTTCTTTTAGTATCATATTCTTTAATAAAATCAATTACTTCATCGATTGTTTTACATAAGCGATGATTTTCATTAACACTAAAGCCTAAATCAGCTAAGAAAGATAGAACATCTGTTTGTTTATGAATTCCATAATTAGCTGGATTTACTAAGGTATACGCAAATTGATCTAATTTTCTTTTCTTAGTAACACTTGGATCAAGTTGTCTTAAAGAACCACCTGCAGCATTTCTTGGATTAGCAAGTAAGGCTTCACCATTTAATTTGCGTTCTTCATTTAAGCTATCTAAGACACTTCTTTTCATATAGACTTCACCTCTTACTTCCATTGAGAGGTGTTTTTTTAGTACCTTAGGTAGACTAGATATTTGAAGAACATTCTTAGTAATGTTTTCACCAATTAAACCATTACCTCGAGTAGCCCCTAATACTAATAAGCCATCTTCATAATGAACAGTTGATGCGATACCATCAATCTTTAATTCTACACAATATGAATAATTACGAACAGTCTTTTTAATTCTTTCATCAAATTCATATAATTCATCAAAGCTAAAGACATCTTGTAAGCTCATCATTCCGACTTCATGAACTACTTGTTCAAGATCAGTTTTTAAATAATCATCTCCTACTTTTCTCGTTGGAGTGTTAGGTAAGATATCATTAGGATACATTGCTTCAAGATCTTTAAGCTGATGCATCAATGAATCATATTCATTATCTTCAACTGTGGGATTATCTAAAACATAATATTCATAATTGTATTGATTAAGTATTTTTACAAGTTCACTCATTTTTTTAAGTGATTCTTCTTTTGTCATAATGCACCTATTTATTTATGATAAGATTTTAATGAAAGGGTAGTCCTTTTTAATTTTCTTAATTGTTTTATCTTTATCAAAGACTATTTGTAAGAAAACATCATCAATTGATACAACAGTTCCATAACCAAAATATTTATGATTTACTTTAGCACCAATCTTTAATTCACCATTTTCTTTAGATTCTTCGATTTCTTTTTGTTTTTCAACATTCTCTTTTACGTCTTTAGCAAGGAGATATTCTCTTAAGAAACGAGATATTGGATTCCGAACCATACGTCCATAGATTAATCGTTGTTGTGCACAGGTTAGATAAATCTTGGATTTCGCTCTAGTAAACGCAACATATGCAACACGACGTTCTTCTTCAATATCCATATCATCTCTTAGAGATGGGAAGATTCCATCTTCTAATGCAACAATAAATACTACTTCAAATTCTAATCCTTTGATTGAATGAATGGTTGATAGAGTTACAGCATTACTTCTTTCATCTTCTTCAAAGTTTTGATCAAGCATGATTTCATCTAATCCTAATCTTACTTTTTCCATATTGGATAATTCTTCATTAGAATAGCTTAAATCAATATTATAAAGAATTGATTTGAATTCCGCAATGTTATCAGCACGATGAGTTTCTTGATTCTTATCTTCTTCCTTCGCTTTAGCAAGATAACCGGTCTTATCCATTAAATAATCAAAGAAATCAGCTAAAGGCATCTTATTGATTTTTTCAATATAATCTTGCATATTATCTTTGAATTCAAGTAATGATTGATTCTTTGTTGATGGATTAGCATTATATAAGATTTGAATAGCTTCAAAGATATCGATATTATTTTGATTCATAATATCGGTTAATTTTTGAATTGTCTTTTCGCCAACACCACGTTCTTCAGACATAATGATTCTTCGAAAATGAGCTATTCTTGATGGATCACAGATAAAGCGGAAATAACTAACTAGATCTTTTACTTCTTTACGTTTTAGATAAGAGAAGCCACCATAGATATTATAAGGGATTCTTTCTTCAACAAAACTTAATTCAAAATTTCTTGATAGTGCACTATTACGATATAATACCGCAATATCTTTATAATCACAATAACCTTCCGCAACTAAATGAGCAATTTCATTAGTAACAAATCTTACTTCTTGATCATAAAAGAATGCTTCTTGAATCACTATATCATCTAATGAACCTTTAATTTCACTATATAGATGTTTCTTTTCTCGATTTTCATTACAATTAATTAACGCATTAGCACCCTTTAATATACTATCATGACTACGATAATTTTGTTCAAGATGGAATACTTTAGCTTCTGGATAATCTTTAGTAAAGCCTAACATATTGTCAATGCAAGCACCTCTAAAGCTATAGATTGATTGATCATCATCACCAACAACAAATAAATTATGATTTTTTGATGCTAGCATCTTGATGATTTCATATTGAATCTTATTCGTATCTTGGAATTCATCAACTAAAATATATTCAAATAGACGTTGATAGAAATCTAAACATGCTGAATCCGTTTTAAATAATTCTAAAGTTTTAATTAATAAATCATCAAAATCTAAATAATTATTTTCTTTTAAATATTTAATATAGGCATTATAAATATTTTCCATGAAATTATTTAAAACACCCATACCATTCTTATAATCACTAATAATTTTTGCGGCTGTTTTAGCAGTTAAGATTCTTTTATCAATATTTAAATCTTTATAGATATCTGTTAATATCTTTATTTGATCTTCATCATCAATGATTTCAAAAGATAATTTATAACCTATTTTATCGATAAAACGACGGAGAATTTTAACACATAAGGAATGAATAGTAGAAATATTTAGAAGCTTTGCGTCATCATCTAAGATACTATATAAACGTTCACGCATTTCATTGGTTGCTTTTTTAGTGAAGGTTATCGCAAGGATATTATATGGACGAATATCACATTCTTTAACCATATAAGCTATTCTTGCGGTTAAGGTCTTAGTCTTACCAGTTCCGGCCCCCGCAAATAACATTACAGGACCATCAACCGCTAAGCAAGCTTCTTTTTGTTCTTTGTTTAATATATCTAATATAGACATAATTTATACATTAAATGATGATTTCAATCCAACAATACGATTGAAAATTAAATCATTCCCTTTCGCTTCTTTATCTAGAGTATAATAACCATTACGAATAAATTGGAATTTTTCTTCATTACTGATTTTATCAAATGCAAGATTATTTTCAACAAATCCTTCTTTTACAATCCAAGATTCAGTATTGATATCATCTTTGAAATTATCTTTAGATACTACTTCATTCTTCATTAAGAAATCAAAAAGATTAAATTTAGCTTTGATTGCTTGAGTAGCTTCTACAAAATGGATTGTTCCATTTGGTTTTCTTTCATCAAAGCCTGTACCAGATTTAGTTAATGGATCATAGGTACATTTAAGTTCAATAATATTACCATCTTTATCTTTAATTACTTCATTACATTTAATGAAATAAGCATTCATTAATCTAACTTCAATTCCTAAAGATAATCTCTTCCATTTCTTATTAGGTTTTTCTTCTAAGAAATCTTCTCTTTCAATATAAAGATGACGGGAGAATGGAATCATTCTTTTACCTAATTCTTCGTTTTCAACATTATTTAATGCTTCAAGATATTCAATCTTTCCTTCTTCATAATTAGTAATTGTAACTTTTAATGGATCAATGACGGCCATCATTCTCTTAGTTTTTAATTTTAAATCTTCTCTTAAGAAATGTTCTAGCATATCATAACTAACAGTTGAGTTAATTTTTGATAGACCGGTAGAAATAATAAAATTCTTAATTGAATCAGGAGTAAATCCTCTTCTTCTTAAACCTACTAGAGTTGGCATTCTTGGATCATCATAGCCAGTTACAATTTTATCATCAACTAATTGTTTTAGATATCTCTTACTCATTAAAGTATGAGTAATATTTAATCTACCCCATTCATATTGATGAGGAACTGGCGTAATTCCTGAATGTTCTACTACCCAATCATATAGAGGACGATGATCTTCAAATTCAATACTACATAATGAATGAGTAATTCCTTCAATCGCATCTTGTAATGGATGAGCAAAATCATACATTGGATAAATACACCACTTATCTTTAGTTTGATGATGTGATACATGCATGATACGATAAATTACTGGATCACGCATATTCATATTAGGGCTAGCCATATCAATCTTAAGTCTTAGAGTTTTTTCTCCATCTTGATATTTACCATCACGCATTTCATAGAATAATTTTAAATTCTCTTCAACACTTCGATTACGATATGGAGAATTAGTACCTGGAGTATTGATATCTCCACGATATTTAGCCATTTCTTCATGACTTAAATCACAAACAAAGGCTAGACCTTCTTTAATTAATTTTACCGCAATATCAAAAGTTTGATCGAAATAACTAGATCCATAATTAATACTTGCAGGTTTATATCCAAGCCATTCAATATCATTAATAATTGATTCTACATATTCAGTATCTTCTTTAGATGGATTAGTATCATCCAATCTTAAATTAGTTTTACCACCAAAGAATGCTGCCATTTCAAAATTATTAATAATGGCACGAGCATGACCAATATGAAGATAAGCATTAGGTTCTGGTGGGAAACGAGTTAAGATATGATCTACTCTACCCTCATCTAAATCATTCTTCATTATTGTCTTAATAAAATTGGAATTATCGTTCATCATTTCGTTCTTCCTCCTTTGATATTTTTTCAATTTCAATATAAGCAGTATAATTCTGATATAGTTCTAATAATATTTTTTCATCTTCTTCAATATCATTATAACTAAAATTAATAATCATAATTAAGATTTCTTTAGTTGATGAATCAACTATCGTTCTTCTAGTATCTGATGTTGGTGAACCAAAAGGTCCTACTTCATCAAAATAAACGGGAATATTTTCGACATTGATTATATCTCTACCAATACCTTGATAAGAATCATCTTTAGTTCCTAGTCTAATTTCAATATTACCAACTAATTTATTATAATCAACTACACAAACACTTCTTAAACTTTTAATGGATAAGATATTACCTAAATCAATTACATCACCTAATCGATATAGCATATTACCTTTAACCATTCTTCGAAGTAAAGCTTCAGCTGCAGGTCTAGTATGTGATGGATCTTTACCAAAGGCTTTATAGCCATCTCTAGTTTCTTTTAATTTATTGATTTTGGTAATATCATCATAATTATATTTATTCTGACATTCTTTCATTAAATCAAGTAATAAATTATC
>ONHH01000044.1 GCA_900317575.1 uncultured Bacillota bacterium
ATTAATTCATGATCTATTCTTCCATATACTGCATTATAGATTCTTATTTCATCTTTAATCAATTGATCTTTTAAATACATTAGAGCTAGTTCTAAATCAATTTGATCTTTATCTTTAGGGAAGCTAATTAATAAATTAGCTTCTTTTTTTATTAATTCTAAATTAGTTGTATGATCAAAATCACCAATAGCTAAATCTAATTTAAAACCACGATTGATTATTTCTAAGGCACCATCTTCAATACCAATGAATTTATCTTCCTTATTATATATATAATTATCAAAATTATGATATGGAGAATTTGCTACTATGATGATCATATCTTTTCTAATCTACTCACTGTTTCTTTTACATCATTTTTTACAAGATAGCTTCCCATTACTACCATATCACAGCCTAATTTACTAATCTTAATAGCTAGTTCGGGATTAATTCCTCCATCTACTTCAATTAGATAATTTAGATGATGATTCTTTTTATATTCAGCTAAATATTTGATTTTATCATCAGCACTGTCTAAATATGATTGTCCACCATATCCTGGTTCAACACTCATGATTAGAACTAAATCTATTAATGATAAATATGGTTCTATTACTTTAACATCAGTTTTTGGTTTGATAGAGATACCTACATCTAATCCCATCTTTTTAATCTCATTGATAGTTTCTAGTACATTATCGACTGCTTCATAATGAAAAGTAATCATGTTTGCTTTAGCATTCTTAAATGATTCTAGATAATTTAGTGGATCTTTAACCATTAAATGAGCTTCATAATAGAAAGGATAATCATTGATTGATTCGAGTAATTCTGCTTTTTCAGTATTATTAGTAACAAAGATTCCATCCATTATATCAATATGTAAATATTTGATATTATTAGTTAAAAATTCATTTAATTTATTTCTTAAATCTTCTTTTTTTATTGATAGGATTGAGGGAGCGATTATCATTTTTCTTATCCTTTCTTAAATCATTAATAAATGATAAATAATTATCATATCGAGATTTTAAGATTATTCCATCTTCTACTTTCTTTTTTACCATACAACCTGGTTCATTGAGATGAAGACAACCATTATATTTACATTCTTTTTTATAATTAAAAAATTCTACAAAATTATCCGCAATACTTACTTCATCCATTTCACTAAAATCAATTGTTCCAAAGCCAGGAGTATCTGCTACATAACCATCATTAATTTTAAGTAATGATACAGTTCTTGTAGTGTGTTTACCTCTACCTAAGGCGATACTAATTTCATTAGTATCTAAAAATAAGGTTGGATCTAGAACATTAAGAATACTACTTTTACCTACTCCACTTTGACCAGTGAAGACACTTCTTTTATTCTTAATTAATTCTTTTATTTCTTTATAAATTAATTCATCTTTTTCAATAGTTGATGTGATTAAAGTATGATAGCCAATTTCTTTATAATAATTGATGATTTTTAAAATATTATCATCATCATTTAAATCCCATTTATTAAAGATAATAATTGGTTTAATATTATTATATTCCAGATTAACTAAGAATTTATCTAAGAGATTGAGATTTAAATCTGGTTCTTTAACAGAAAAGATTATAAAGGCTTGATCGATGTTACAGATATTAGGTCTGATTAAATCATTGATTCTTTCATCAATATCTTCAATAATGATATTATTATCATTAAGGATGGTGAATTCCGCAATATCACCTACTTTAGGAATAATATCATTTTTTAATTTACCTCTTACTGTTCCATAATAGATTTGATCATTATATTCAATACTATATCTACCAGCAATATAAGATATTATTAATCCTTTATTCATTATTAGTTCCTATTTTCTTGATTCTTAATTGACCACATGCAGCATTAATGTCATCACCATGTTTGATTCTTAAAGTTGTATTAATACCCGCTTTATTTAATATTAAGAAGAACTCTTCGGCCTTATCATGAGATACAGTTTTATATGGTTTATTTTCAACCTCATTATAAGGGATTAAATTAACATAAGCATTCATTCCTCTAATTAATTTAATTAGATTATAAGCATCTTCTTTAGAATCATTAACATTATCGATTAAGATATATTCAAAAGTAATTCTTCGATTAGTTTTTTCATAATAATACTTTAACGCATCAATTACTTCTTCTAATGGATATCTTTGATTAATTTTCATCAATTTATTTCTTAATTCATTGGTTGGAGCATGCAAGCTTAACGCAAGATTGATTTGTAAAGGGAAGAGCGCAAATTCTTTAATTTTAGGAACAATTCCACAAGTTGATACGGTAATATGACGAGCGCCAATTTCTAATCCTTTAGGATAATTGACAACTTTTAAGAATCTTAATAAATTATCATAATTATCAAATGGTTCCCCAATTCCCATAACTACAATATTAGTTAATTTACTATCTTCCTTATCTAAATCTAAAATTACCATTAGTACTTGAAGAACCATTTCTGCTAAGCTTAATTTTCTTTTAATACCAAGAAGAGTTGATGCACAGAAAGAGCATCCCATACTACATCCTACTTCACTAGATACACAGACACTATTACCATAACTATGACGCATAAGCACTGTTTCAATAATATTATGATCATCTAATTCAAATAAATATTTCTTAGTGCCATCACTTGATTCATGAATATCATTAATCTTTAATAGTTCTAGTGAAAAATTAGCTTTTAAGTGTTCAATTAATGATTCTTTTAAATTAGTCATTTCTTCAAAGCTTCTTACTCTTTTACGATATAACCATTCAAATATTTGAGTTGCTCTAAAAGGTTTATCACCAATTGATGTAATATACGATGTTAATTCTTCAAAAGTATAATCATAAATACTTTGCATAAAATTATTTCCTTTGTAATTTACAGATATAGAATCCATCACTATTATTAGATGGATATAATTTAATCTCATTAATCATTTTATAATCTTGATTTTCTAATAAGAAAGCTTTTATTTGTTCTTCATTTTCTTCTTGATTGATTGTACAAGTAGAATATTGAAGAATTCCACCTTGCTTTACATATTGTTTTAAATGATTTAAAATCTTCTTTTGTAATTCTTTAATTTCATTAATATCTTTAAGATTAATGTGATATTTTAAATCTACTTTATGATTAATAGTTCCTAGTCCACTACATGG
>ONHH01000020.1 GCA_900317575.1 uncultured Bacillota bacterium
GTACACCCTTAGGGACTCGAACCCTAGACCCACTGATTAAGAGTCAGTTGCTCTACCAACTGAGCTAAGGGTGCATTTTTCAAGCATAATTATTATATCAAATTTGTGGTAATTAGTAAAGTAATTTGATTATTTTTATTATTAAAAATTAAATATCCGTACTATTAAGTACGGATATTAATTAATTTTTTGCTTTTTTAATTTCTGGTTCAATTTCTCCAGCTTTAGTTAAAGCTATCTTTGTAATTATAGGACCAAATAATTCATAAATAAGCGTAGCAGATAATACGACAGCTGTAATAATACCACCAATTTTAATTAAATAATCATTAGATACTCCATTACCAAGATTTCTAAAAGTAGAAGAAGCACTTCGCGCCATACCTATAGCAACACCAGCTTGTGGAAGTAAGGTAAAACCTAAATATTTTTTGATATTATCATCAGTTTTAGTTATTACACAACCCCATCTTGCACCAAAATACTTACCTAAGCTACGTGATAGAATATATAAACCACAAATACCAAGAACAATTGGATTAGCCATTACAGTAAAATCTATTTCAGCTCCTGATATGATAAAGAATAACATAAAGACAGCAGGCGTCCATCTTTCAATTCCATCTAAGATCATTAAAGAATCTTCTCTTAAATTACAGAAGACGGCTCCAATCATCATACATACAAGTAGACTAGATAATTCTAAACCAAATAAATTACTGAATAAATTACATAACGCAACTCCCAAAAAGACAGCTGCAATCATACAAATTAAGCGATTTGCTCTTGATTTAAAGAATTTCATAGCAATTGAAAGAATAAATCCGATAATAAAACCAATTACAAGTGATAATACAATTTCAAATAATGGAATTAATAGAATATTAATTATTGATATTCCCCCACCTTCAAGACCAGCATATTGTTTTGCAAATATTTGGGCAATTGAAAATGAAATAGAGAATAATATTAAACCTACTGCATCATCAAACGCAACAACTGGAAGTAAGATTTCAGTAACAGGACCCTTTGCCTTATATTGTTTAATTACCATTAAGGTTGCTGCAGGGGCAGTTGCAGTAGCAACAGCACCTAAAGTAAGAATAATCGGTAGATATTCATTAAAATTACCAGTAATTAAAGTAACTACAGTTAATATGATATCTACAAATACTAATGCTAGGCATGATTGCATAAGAGTAATAGTTATTACTCCTTTGCCTAATTTCTTAATTGTTTTAAGTTTAAATTCACTACCAATTGAGAAAGCAATAAAACCTAAAGCAATATCTACAATAATGCCTAGTGATACTACTACATTTGATAAAGTATTCTTTAAAGATGGATTAATTAATCCTAAAACAAAGGGACCAAATAAAATACCAACAATTAGATATCCAGTAACGTTAGGTAAATGGACGAATCTAATTAAACGATTTGATATTAATCCTACGATTAAAGCAATACTTAATGATAGTAGAATGATAGTTGTATCACTCATTAGTCATCAAGTCCTTCTAGATAAGTGATAGGAAGGGAATACATGAAACCTTTATTTTTAATACCATCAACAGCTTCATTAGCAAGTTTTGATAATGTTTTTACATCTTCATCTTGTTTAACAACAACAAAGATCATTGGTCTTGCTATTTCCTCCACATCATTAACTATCTTATTCAATCCTCCAAAATAAGGTTCTGGTTCTATCGAATCCATTAGTGCATGGCGTATACTTCTAGTAGCTAATACGCTACCATGAAAGTTGTTTTCCGCAAATTTTTTAAGTATAGTAGGCACATATTGTCTTTCGGTAAGAACAATAATAAATAATTGCATACTTTCCTCCATTTATATTATTTATATCATTAACTATTATACTCCTATTTTTGATAAATGATTAAAATATGCTAGGATAATAAACATATAATTTGACAAAATTCAAATATTTTGATAAAATATATATGCTTGAAAATGGTTCTGTAGCCAAGCGGTAAGGCAAGGGTCTGCAACACCCTGATCATCGGTTCAAATCCGATCGGGACCTCCATTAAAGAATTAAGTGTTGATGAGAGATTTATACTCAAATCAACACTTTTTTTATTTATTTTATTAAATAGAAATAATATTACGTTTTAATAGACTTTTATGTCTCAAATAAGGTATAATATAATATAGAAAAGTAATAATTATAAAAGGTATACTATTATGGAAAATGAAAAGAATGAAAGATCAAATATCCAAGATATGGTAAAAGGTGCTTTAATAATAGCTGTAATCTTTTTCCATTCATTTATTTTAAAGGATGTTACAACTTATAATGAATTTCATGTTATATTATGTTTATTTCCTTGTGTAATGGGTGTTTTTTTCTTTTATGCTGGTTATAATTATCAAGTTGGAAAAAGAACTCCTGGACAAAATATTGTAAGAAGGACTAAACAATTAATTATTCCTTTAGTGGTTATGATATTTGTTGATATATTATTAGTTGGTGGTCTTCAATTAATTTATAAATTAACTGATTTAACTGGTATTTGGCATGCGTTAAAACAATTCTTATTATCTGAAGGAGGAATTGTTCATTTTCATGCTGATATTTCTAAAACTAATTATGAATTAAGTTTACCGCTTGCGATATTATGGTATTTATATACACTTTATATTATTTCTATTATTTTTTATTTAATTGTTGATAAAGTAATCATTAAATTATCACGTTTTATTCCAATTGTGGTTATTTTAGTATTATTATCTTTTGCAATTGGACAATTTATTGATCCAAAATTACCATATGCTTTACAATCATATCCTTTGATACTTGCTATAATGCTAACTGGTGCTTATTTATCACAGCATAGTGTTTTAGATCGACCACTTAATAATAAAAAGAGTATTATTATTGCATGTGTTCAAATGGTTATAGCTGAAAGTCTTATTTTTGGTATTGGTCTTTTATGCTATTATGCATTTGGTGCCGCAACAGTTGGAGCTTTACCTGGGGGAGAACTTAATCCTGTTATTAAAGGATTTGATGCTTTTGTTACTTATATTTTGTCTTTATTTGGAACTATTTTTATTCATACACTTATGAGATTAATAACGAAGATTAAGATATTTTCTTTATTCTTCGGTTATCTTGGTAAAAATGTTGCTCTTGTATATGTGACTCATCCAATCTTTTTAGCATATATTCATACCCTTATTTTTGGTAGAAATGGAAATGTGCTTGGATGGTTTCAACCATATGCTTATACAATTATCACTTTAATTTTATTTATTGGTATTTCTTTATTAATTAAATTGATAATTAATAAGATCAAATCAAAGAAGAATAAAGTCGAAGAAGGCAATTAAAATGAATCCCTTATTTTTAATATTAATAATTGTATTTTCCGTTATTTTATTATTTGTATTGATTATGTATCTTACCGCAACTAAATTCTTAAATAGTTCTTTTAATAGATGGGAATTTGTTGAAGGAGAAGAATTATTATCATATAATGATGTAAAAGATAAATATAATCGTGATGAATATGAATTTCTTTCCAAAAAGAAGAAGCTTAAAGCTTATTTATATAAAGGAAATAATGATTCATTAATTATTTATGCTCATGGAATGTGTCCTGGTCATCAAGGATATTTATCAGATATTATTCATTTAATTGATCTTGGATATAATGTTTTTACTTATGATTTTACTGGAACTGGTTCATCTGAAGGAAAACATTATTGTGGTTTAAATCAACAGTATTTTGATTTATTAAAAGCCATTAGTTTTGTTAAAAATAATCATTTATTTGGTTATAAGCATGTACATCTATATGGACATTCAATGGGTGGATATGCGGTTGCATGTATGAATGATCCAATCATTAATTCAATTGTATCTATATCGGGTTTTGATAGTCCAATTGAGGAATTATTATCGGTTTTTGGTAAAAATCAATCTAAAATGGTCATATTTTTTGTTAAATTAATGCTAAAAATGAAATATTTTATTGATTTTGGAAATAAAGGTAATCTAAAAGCTCATAAAATCTTAAAAAACAGTAATATTAATACCTTAATCATTCAAGGTAATAATGATGAATTAGTTGATTATTTACATCAATCCATTTATTCAAAAAAAGATTTAATCAATAATGAAAAGATCAAATTCTTATTGATAGAGGATGAAAATCATAATAAACACAATACGATTATTGCATCTACAGAATGTGTAAAATATCAAAAACCATTTATTGATCGATTCAATCAAGCCTTAAAAGAAGGTAAGAGTAATTATGATGCTAAACAAGAAATGATAAAAGAAATTGATCGTTTTAAATTTAATGTCGCAAATGATGAATTAATGGATCTAATTAATGATTTTTATCAAGATAATCAATAAAAAGTAAACTATATTTAATAAATTAATAACTTCCTAAAGGAAGTTATTTTATTTTTGAAAATAATGTTTCAAATAATTGGGTATTTTGATTAAAAAATGGTAAAATATATTGTTAATAGTTTAAAATTTAATAGGTGAAAAAATGAGAATCGAAAGACAAATTAAACATGTAGTTTTTTTAATTTTAGGTATCTTAGTCATTATTTTTTCTGAAATATTATTTGAACATTTAGATATACTAGTTGGTTCAATAATGCTTTTATATAGTGGCTATGACTTATTAGAAAAATTATTAGTGAAAGAATTTGCAAAGAACAAATTGAAATTAATTGATGATGCGTTAATCATCCTTTTAGGTTTAATTGTTATTAGTTTAAAGGCTGATGAGCATTTTGTAACTATTTGTATTATTTGGAGTGTATGGTCAATTATTCGTGAAGAATGGGAAATTGCAGAAGAAGTATTTACTTATGAAAAAATACTTTTTGTAAGAGTTTTAAATTTCCTTGAATCAGGGATTGTAATTGTATTATCAGTTGCGTTAATTTTTAATCCAACTGAACATCACGCAATGCTTCATGTACATCTTTTAGGAATTGAATTAGTATTAGATATGGTATTTCCCCTTATTGAATTTTTACTTCAAAAAATTATTCATCGCAATAAAAATATTGAGCAAGAGTAAGATATTGTCCTAGTATTAACAAGGAAAATATGTTGTATTTATGCTATAATTAAATATAATTAGAGGTAATAAAATGAAAAAATATGATGTTGTTATTATTGGCGGAGGAGTAATCGGTTGTAGTATTGCTCGTTATCTATCAAGATATAATGTTTCAGGAATTGTTCTTGAAAAACATAATGATGTAGGAGATGAAACTACTTGTGCTAATAGCGCAATTGTTCATAGTGGTTATGATCCCCTACCAGGTACAAAAAAAGCTCATTTTAATGTTTTAGGTAATAAGATGATGCCTAAATTATGTGAAGAATTAGATGTTCCATTTATTAATAATGGTTCTTTAACTGTATCATTCTCTGATGAGGAAGATCAAACTTTATTAGAATTATTAGAAAGAGCAAAACTTAATAATGTTGAAGCAAGAATTGTTGAACATGATGAATTATTAAAATTAGAACCTAATTTAAATAAAGATTGTCATAAAGCAATCCTTTGTCCAACATGTGGAATTGTATCTCCATTTAATTTATGTGTTAATTTAATGGAAAATGCAATGGATAATGGGTTTGAACTTAGTCTTAATACTGAAGTTTTAGATATTAAGAAGAATAATAATTATGAAGTAATTACAAATAATGAAATATATCAAGCTCAAGTAGTTATTAATTGCTGTGGTGTTAATAGCGATAAAATAGCTTCCATTTTAGAAAAAGTAGATTATCATGTTATTCCTCGTAAGGGAGAATATTATGTTTTTGATCATTTTGATAATAATTATGTAAAACATACTTTATTTATGTGTCCAACTAAGGTAGGTAAAGGCGTATTAATTTCTCCAACTACTAGTTTAAATTATATTATTGGTCCGACAAATGAAGAAGCAGAAATTGATGATAAATCAACATCAGCTTCTATGCTAAATGAATTACGTAATACTGCTAAAAAATTAATTCCTAATTTACCTTATCAAAATAATATTCGTCAATTTAGTGGTATGAGAGCTAATTCATCAATTGGTGATTTTGTTATTGAAGAAAGTAAAAATAATCCTGGTTTTTATAATTTAGCATGTATTATGTCTCCTGGACTTGCGTCAAGCCCAGCTATTGGTGAATATGTAGCTGATGAAGTAGCTAAAAAATTGGGATTAAGTGTTAATAAGAATTTTAATCCAAGAATTAGAAAACATTTGCGTTTTACTAAGATGGCAAAAGAAGAATATAATGAATTAATTAAACAAAATCCAATGTATGGACATTTTATTTGTCGTTGTGAACAAGTAACAGAAGGAGAAATTGTTGATTGTATCCACCGTAATTGTGGTGCAAGAACTGTTAAAGGCATTAAGAAGAGAGTTAGACCAGGCTTTGGAAGATGCCAAGGAACATTCTGCGAAAGTGAAGTTATTAAAGTACTTGCAAGAGAATTAGGTGTCAGTGAAATGGATATCAATTATAGTGATCTAGGTACTGAAATTTTAAAATACGATGTGAAGAGTAATTAATATGGAAAGAGATTTAGTTATTATTGGTGGCGGTAGCGCTGGTTTAGCTGCTGCAATATCTAGTTATGATGCTGGTGTTAGAAGCATCTTATTATTAGAAAGAAGTTATGAATTAGGTGGAATCTTAAATCAATGCATTCATAATGGTTTTGGATTACATCGCTTTAAAGAAGAATTAACTGGGCCAGAATATGCATCGAGATTCATTAAAGAATTTAATGAACGTCATATTGAAGCTTATACTGATTCTCTTGTTACCAGTATCAATCCTGATTTAACAGTTGAATTTATGAATTCTAAAATGGGTATGGTTACAGTTCAAGCTAAAGCCATTATCCTTGCGATGGGCTGTAATGAAAGAACAAGAGGTCAAATTTCAATTCCTGGAGATCGTCCTAAGGGAGTATTTACAGCTGGTCTTGCGCAAAAACATTTAAATATTGATGGCTATTTAGTCGGAAAGAATGTTTATATTCTTGGTAGTGGTGATATTGGCTTAATTATGGCAAGAAGAATGACTCTTGAAGGTGCTCATGTTATTGGTGTATCGGAATTAATGCCATATTCTAATGGATTAAATCGTAATATTGTTCAATGTTTACATGATTTTAATATTCCTCTAAGATTACATAATACTGTTACAAAAGTAATTGGTAAAAAGAATCTTGAAGCAATCGAAATCTGTGATGTTGATGATAATTTAGTACCAATTGAATCTACTAAACAGACAATTAAATGTGATACTTTATTATTAAGTGTTGGTTTATATCCTTCTAATACCTTATATACTTCATGTAATGGTAAATCTTATATGAAGACTAAGGGTGCATTTATTGATCAAAATCTTGAAACATCAATTCCTGGTGTATTTAGTTGTGGAAATGTTTTACATGTCCATGATTTAGTTGATTTCGTATCAATGGAAGGTGAACTTGCAGGTAAAAATGCTAGTAATTTAATTTTAAATGGTCGAAAAGAAGTTAAGAAGGTTGTAGAAGTTAATGAATCAACTAATGTTGGTTATGTTCTTCCTAATATAATTAGTGTTTATGATGGCTTAGATAGTGTTGAATTTAGTTTTAGAGTTAAAAAACCAATTGTTAAAGGTAAAATCTTGATTAAAGATGGTGATCAAATCGTTAAAAATCAAATGGCTTTAAATTTAATCCCATCAGAAATGAAGAAAGTAACTTTAAAATTAGATGATTTTAGCGTTCTTAATCATTTAACAGTGGAAGTAGAGGAACTATAATATGGCTAAAGAGTTTATTTGTATTGTTTGTCCTAAAGGATGTCATATTAATGTTGATGGTGATAACATTACTGGTTATTCATGTCCACGAGGCTTAAATTATGTAAAACAAGAAATGGTAGACCCTCGTAGAACTCTTACTTCAACAATGATTGTTGAAGGGGGAAATATTAGAGTATGTCCAGTTAAATCATCTGACACTCTTCCAAAAGATAAAGTAATTGATGTTGTAAAATTAATTGATAAAACAACTGCTCATGCTCCAATAAAAGTTGGTGATGTACTTATTAAAAATGTCTTATCTTTAGGTGTAGATATTATCGCAACTAAGGATATTGATCGTATTTAAAGAAAAAGGTGAAATAAGTGACTATTATTACTAAAGATAATTTTAATGATATAATTAAAAATAATAAAGAAGTAATTATTGATTTTTGGGCACCTTGGTGTACTCCATGCAAAGCCTTAGGACCATTAATTGAAGAAGTTAGTGAAAGATATCCAAATATCGTATTTGGTAAAGTAAATGTTGATGAGGAACCAGAGCTTGCTAATTTATTTAGAGTTGAAGGTATTCCTTATGTCGCAAAAGTCGTAGATCAAAAACTAGTTGATAGTTTTGTTGGCTTTAATACTGAAGATTATGTCGAAGAATTCTTTGCAAGAAAAACAAAATAGAGTAGAAGAAGTTGCTAAATTATTAATAAAAGCTAATAATTTACGCATTGTTGAAAAAGATTATAAGGTAGTTGGCTATCAATTTATTTATTATCATAAATCTTATGGTGATATTAGCCTATATGATTTTGTAGATAATGAAATTACAGAATTAATAGCACCTTTAAATGTTAATAATAATCGTCCAGGAACTAAAAAAGATAAAACTTTATATGTTTGTGTCCATGATACAGCTTCATCTGCTGCAACTGCTGATGCGAAAGCCCATGCACATTATGTTTATAATGGCGGTGGTGGTACTAGTTGGCATTATAGCTGTGGTGATAATGCAATCTATCATCAAATTCCTGATGATGAGGTAGCATATCATGCTGGTGATGGAACAGTTGTTAAAGAAAAATGGACGGATACTGGTGTTAAAGCATCAACCAAAAAACCTTATATCGATATTATTGATAATATATTTTATTTCAATGGTGAAAAATCATTAATTGAATGTCCAAAGCTTGAAGTAAGAAAAAAAGATGATGGAAGCCTATCATATTATAGTGAAGGCGCTTTTCAAGGTGGAAAAGTAATCGATGAAGAAGGTATTATTGATCTTAAATATACAAATAAGATGATTAATACTGAAGGATTAAAGACGATTATTGGAAATAATGGTAATTATTTCTTAGGACCTGTTTATTATAATCGTGGATTTGGCTATATTGCTAATCGTTTAGGTAATTTATACAGCATTGGTATTGAAACAATGGTTAATCAAGGCTCTAATTTACTTAGAACATGGCATAAATGTGCTAAGCTTGTCGCAAGACTTTTAATTGATAATAATTTACAGGTTGATGATGTAAAGCCTCATCATTTCTTTAGTGGAAAACCATGCCCACAAACAATGAGAATTAATGATGAATGGCATCATTTCATTGATATGGTAAATATTGAATATGAAATGCTTAAATTATTAAAAGATGATATTAAAATTAGTCTTAAATGTAAAGATACTATTGATGGAATCTTAGATCATCATGTTGATGAATGTCATTATCAAGTTGTTATTACATGTTCTGATTTAACTAAAACATTAGATTTTAGTCTATTAAATAAATAGGTAATTATATGAAATTTATTAAAAATAATTTTGTCTTATTTCTTATTATGCTATTATTATTTGGCTTTGCTGGCTGTAAAAAGAATAATAATAATGATAAGATTGAAACTTTAAATATTTATACTGTTAATGATTTTCATGGTTCATTAGAAGAAGAATCTAATGCAAAAGGAATAAGTCGTATTGCTGGTTATATTAAAGAACAAATTAGTGGAAAAGAAGAATCTTCATTAATTTTATCAGCTGGTGATATGTTCCAAGGATCTGCTATATCTAATTATAATCATGGTCGTACTGTTCTTGATTTAATGAATAAAATTGGTTTCAATGCTATGACAATTGGTAATCATGAATTTGATTGGGGCTTTGAAACTATTCAAGCATATCGTGATAAAGATGAAGAAAATGGAGAAGCTAATTTTGATTTCTTAGCTTGCAATATCATTGATAAAAGAACTGGTTTATTACCAGCTTATATTGAACCATATACAATTATTGAAAGAAAAAATTTAAAAATTGGTATTATTGGTTATATTGGCTATGGTCAAGAAAATGATATTCAAAAGAGTTGTATTGAAAATTATTATTTTGATGAACCAGTAGAACTTGTAAGACAATATTCATATTATTTAAGAAATAATGAAGAATGTAATGTTATTATCGCAATGGGACATGAAGGCTCATCGACAGTTAATCGTCAACTTGCAAATTTAGAAGGTTTGTATCGAATTGATGGTATAATAAATGGACACACTCATTCAGTATATAATGATACTTATCGTAGAAGTGATGGAGTAGTTATTCCATGTATTCAATCAGGTAGTGCTGGAAGTCATGTTGGTGTTTTAAGTCTTACTATTGATCCAAATACTAATGAAGTAATTGGTGGCGATAGTTTTAATAAACAAATGTCTAGTAGAGTAAATAAGGATAGTGAAACGGAAACAGTAGTTCAAAATCTTATTACTGAGACAGAACCAATTTTTGGTCGTGTACTTTGTACTGCTGGTAAGCAAATTGATCGTAATTTAGGCGCTAAATTTGCGTCTAGTGCCCTAATGAAATATAATGAAGCCGATGTTGCTTTTATTAATTTAGGTGGTATTCGCGCAAATGCCTTTCCAATTAGTAATAATGAAAAAGTAACAGTAAAAAAAGTATATCAAATTGTACCTTTTGATAATACTGCAGTAACATGTAGTTTATCTGGCTTCTATATTCGTAATATGCTGAATGGTAATGATTTAGTTGTTAGTTCAAATGTAACATTTAATAATAATAATTATTATATTAATGGTGAATTAATTGATGATGATAAGATGTATAAAGTTGCAACAATCAACTTTGTATATGAAAATACATCATATAATTTTAAATATGCAACTGATACAAATTATACTGAGATCTTATTTAGAGATATTTTAAATAATGTCCTTGAAGATTTTGGTAGGAACAATATAAAATGGATGGGAGATATTAATTAAATGAACAAAGTAGTTATTTTTACTGATTCAACCTGTGATTTATCTGAGGAATTGATTAAGCAATATGATATTAAGGTTATTCCACTTCATGTTGTATATGAAGATAAAGTATATCAAGATGGAATAGACATTAATGCTTTAGATTTATATAAAAAAGTTGAAGAAACTGGTGTTTTACCAAAGACAGCAGCTTGTTCTCCAGCTGAATATAAAGAAATTTTTGACAAATATATCAATGAAGGCTATGATGTATTCTATACTGGTATTAGTTCAAAGATGAGTAGCAATTTTGAAAATGTTGTTGCTTTAGCAAATGAATATCCAGAAGGTCGTTTAGTTCCTTGTGATAGTGGTAATTTATCAACTGGTATTGGTTTATTAGTTATTAAAGCTTGTCAATTTAGAGATGAAGGTCTTTCCGCGACCGAAATTGCTAAAAAAATTAGTCAAATTGTTCCTCATGTAAAAGTTCAATTTGTTATTAAGAAATTAGATTATCTTCATAAAGGTGGAAGATGTACTAGCACAAGTAAAGTATTTGGTACTCTTCTTAGAATTCATCCAATGATTGTTGTTCGTGATGGAAGAATGGTAGTTGGTAAAAAGATTATTGGTAAGATGTCTAAATCTGTTAAAGTAATGACTGATATTTTCTTAAAATATTTTGATCAAATTGAAAAAGATATGATTTTCGTAACTGATAGTAGTCTTGCGGAAGAATTCCAAGATCAAATTATTAGTCGTTTAAAAGAAGAAGGTGTCTATGATAAAATTGGTCATGTTTATACAACTCATGCTGGTTGTGTAGTATCAAGTCATTGTGGACCTTCAACAATTGGTATCTTATATATCATGAAGCATGATATTCATGATGAAGATTTAGATGCAGATGCTTTTAATTAATAATGATTCGATAATAGATTAATCTATTATCGATTTTCTCTATTATACAATGATAACTTGCATATTTATTAGAAAAAATAGGGAAAAATGATATAATTAATTAGAAAGAGAGAAAATTTATGGCCATTAATAATATTGTTCTTTATGAACCTGAAATTCCTCAAAATACTGGCAATATTATGCGTACATGTGCAGGAACTGATACTGTTCTTCATTTAATTAAGCCATTAGGCTTTAAATTGGATGAAGCATCAATTAAAAGAAGTGCTGCAAATTATGTAGAAAACGTTCATTATATTGTTTATGAAAATTATGAAGATTTTTTAAAGAAGAATCCTGGTGGTAAAAAATATTATTTATCTAGATATGGAATGAAAACTCCTCATGAATTAAAACTAGATGATAAAAATGAATCTTATTATTTTATTATTGGTAAAGAATCTACAGGTATTCCTAAAGAAATATTAAGAGAAAATCTTGATATGTGTATTCGTTTACCAATGAATGATAAAATAAGAGCTTTAAATGTTAGTAATGTTGCGGCTGTATGCGTCTATGAAGCATTACGTCAACAAGATTATAATGATTTAGAACGTTTTGAACCAGAAAAATTTAAAGGAAAAGATTGGCTAATTAAAGAATAAAGGAGCACAATATGAAAAGACATAATGGAAGAATTTTAGCAGTATTATCTTTATACAATATGGATATTAATCAATTTAATAAAGAAGAAACTCTAAAAACCTTTAATGAAATATTAGATATGGAATTATCGGAAGAATATCCGGTTGAAATAGATAATAAATATGCTGAAAAATTAATCAATGGCGTTATGGATAATTTAGATAAGATTGATTCTATTATTAGTAATAATCTTGTTAAATATACACTTGATCGTCTTTCATACGTTGATCGTGCCATTATTCGAGTTGCAACTTATGAATTATTAGAACATAATCCTAAAAATATCGTTATTAATGAAGCTTTAGAAATTACGAAAGATTATAGTTCTATTGATAATGATAAACAAGTAAATTTTAATAATTCAGTTCTTGATAAAATTGCTACATCAATTGAAAAAGGATGATTATGGATAATAATTATATATCAGTTACTGATTTGAATTATTACTTA
>ONHH01000126.1 GCA_900317575.1 uncultured Bacillota bacterium
GTATTGGTGAATCAGCAATTAAAGACATAGAAGAAAGAGCTAGCATTAATAACATTTCTATGTTTGATGCCTTATCAACAAAAAAAGAATTAGAATTTAAATCCTTAATTGAAGATTTAATTAAAAGAAGTGATAGTTTATCTTTAACTGAATTAATAGATGAAGTATTAGAAAAAACTGGCATTAAAACTGAATTAGAGATGAGTAAATCAATTGAAGATGAAGCAAGATTAGAATTTTTAATGGAATTTAAATCAATTACAGCTTCATTTGAAGAAAGAACTGGTTCTGTAAATTTAAGAGATTTCCTAGAAGAAGTATCTTTAATATCTGATATGTCTAATCATACAGAAGATGGTAATGCAGTAACCCTAATGACCTTGCATAGTGCTAAAGGTTTAGAATTCCCAGTTGTTTTCTTAGTTGGTATGGAAGAAGGAATTTTCCCTCATAATATGTCTTTAATGGAAGATAATTTAGAAGAAGAAAGGCGCCTTTGTTATGTTGGAATAACTCGTGCTAAAGATATTTTATATATTACTAATGCTAAAAGAAGAATGCTTTATGGTAAAGATAGTATGAATATGCCATCAAGATTTATTAACGAAATAGATGAAAGCTTAATTGAAAAAAATGAAAGTGCTGAAAGAGAACAAAAAATAATTGATAAAAAAGAAATGTATAATAATACTGATAATAATGATATTGTTAAAGGTAGTGTTATTAATCATGAACAATATGGTATAGGTGCAGTAACTAAAGTAGATGGTTCACTTATTGAAGTGGCTTTTAAAACTGGTGTTAAAAAACTTATGAAAAATCATAAAAGTATTACTAAAATATCTTAAGGAGGCACTATGTTATATTTAAAAAGTTTCAAAATTTTAAATGAAGATAAAGAATACTACTGCTTAGATGATCGAACAATTTATAATAATTATTATCCTCTATATATTTTTCCACCAAAGAAATTTGAAGAAATTCATTTTGAACCAATAACTATTTTCTATGGAGGCAATGGTTCAGGAAAGACAACACTTTTAAATATCATTGGGAATAAACTAAATGCAATGCGTAAAACGGTAGTTGAAAAAGGAACATTTTTTGATAATTATGTTAGAATGTGTAATTACGACATGTCTTATGAAGAACCAGAAGAAATAAAATTTATCTCTAGTGATGATATCTTTGATTATTTATTAGATATTAGAGCCATTAATGCAAATGTCAATAGAAGAAAAAATACTTTAGCTCACGAATGGATTGAAAGAAAATATAATACTGATAATTTTGGTATTATTGATCATGAATTAATTAAAGATTCTTATGATGCTAAACATAAAACAATGTCCTCATATATTAGAGGACGTCTTATGAACAACAATATAATTGAGCAATCCAATGGCGAATCAGCTCTTATGTTTTGGCAGCAAGATATTAAAGAAAACGGAATATACATTCTAGATGAACCAGAAAATAGCTTATCTGCCGAAAATCAACTTAAATTAAAATCATTTATTGAAGACTCAGTAAGATTTTATAATTGTCAATTTATTATTTCTACCCATAGTCCATTCTTATTAAAATTAAATGATGCCTTAATTTATGATTTAGATGAAATACCAGTTAAAACTAAAAAATGGTATGAACTAAACAATGTTAAAGTTTATTATAATTTTTTTAAAGAAAATGAAAAAGATTTTAAAGATTAAATCCTTTATAAATCTTTTTATTTTTTGTATAATAATTAAGAAAGGTGATAGCAAAATGAAAGAACGTTATGATGAATTAATAAAATTAATTGAACAAGCAAATTATGAATATTATACCTTAGATAATCCAACTTTAACTGATCGAGAATATGATAATTTAATGAGTGAACTATTAGATATTGAAAATAGATATCCTGAAATTAAAAGACCTGATTCACCAAGTGAAAAAATTGGCGGTGAAGTAATTAGTGAATTTCAAAAAGTAACTCATAAAGTGCCAATGTTTTCTATTGCTGATGTCTTTAATGAATCAGAAATAGTTGCTTTTGATGAAAGAATAAGAAAAGAGTTTCCAAATCCTAATTATGTTTGTGAACTTAAAATAGATGGACTAGCTGTATCAATTCAATATGAAGATGGCATATTTAAAAGTGCAGCAACTAGAGGAAATGGAACAGTTGGCGAAGATATAACTCATAATGTTAAAACTATAAAAAGTATTCCAATGAGATTAAATACAAATGAATCTATTGAAGTTCGTGGTGAAATATATATGCCACTATCTTCTTTTAATAAATTAAATGAAGAAAGAGAAAAAAATAATGAACCATTATTTCAAAATCCTAGAAATGCTGCCGCTGGTTCAATCAGACAATTAGATTCAAATATAGCTAAAAAAAGAGGACTAGATGCTTTCTTTTACCACGAGCCAGAAACTACTAAAACTACTCATTATGAAACCTTAATGCATATGAAGGAGCTAGGTTTAGTAGTAAATCCTAATATAAAATTAGTTCATAACATAGAAGAAATATTAGATTATATTAACTATTGGA
>ONHH01000010.1 GCA_900317575.1 uncultured Bacillota bacterium
AGCTCTAATGTATTTAAAAGATCAATTGATTAAAGATGAAATAAGAATCTATAATGCAGTATATGGAAGAATAGATCATGAATTAATAACTATTAAATTATTATATAAATATGATATGTTAAATATTAAATTATTTAGTGATCATGAAATAATATCATTAATTAATAAAGATACCATTCTTCCTAACAATAAAATATTTTCTTTAATACCCTTAAATGATGTTGAATTATCAATAGCTAATGCGAAATATAATCTAAAAAGAACCATTATTAAACTCAATGATAATTTTACATCATCTAATCAATCATTAAATAACACTTTAATAAAAATATATAATGGAAAAATAATTTTAATAATTAATAATAATTAAAAATGAGCAAGCCTAAAGGGCTTGCTCCTATTTATTTTTCAAAAGAATTGAGTTATATTAAGCTCTTTCAATTGAACCATTTTTAGCCATCGTACGAAGTGCACGTGTTGAAACATATGCTCTTACCACACGGCCTTTATCATCTGTAATTCTAACTTTTTGTAAATTAGGTTTCCAAGTACGACGAGTTGCTTGTAATGAATGGGAACGGTTGTTTCCAGTTACAGTTTTCTTTCCAGTAACATAACATTTGCGAGACATTAGTTGTACCTCCTTGTATAATTAATAAGATTTGATATTTTTACCTTATCTATTATAGCAAATTTAGTCTTTTAATGCAAGTAAAATGAAATATTTAAGTCAAAGAGGTATGAATTATATTACTTGATTTTTTGGACAAAATATTGTATAATATCAATAATCGTGCTTAAACGATAAGAAAGGAAATTGAAATGTCAACATTTAAAGTAAATGGTGAGCTCTATAAGCAATTAATAATTAGTGGTTCTAAGAACTTACGTGCTAATTATAAATATATTGACTCATTAAATGTCTTCCCAGTTCCTGATGGCGACACTGGAACTAATATGCGTATGACACTTGATGCGGGAGCTAATGCCATTAAAGACCTTAATGAAGAATCAGTTTATGAAATGTCCCGTCAAGTATCACGTGGTATGTTAATGGGAGCACGTGGTAATTCGGGTGTTATTTTAAGCCAATTATTTAGAGGAATTTATAAAGGATTAAAAGATATAAAAGAAGCAACAGTTAAAGATATTGCTAAAGCATTTATGAGTGGTGTAAACCAAGGCTATCATGCAGTATTAAAACCAGTAGAAGGAACTATCCTTACTGTTGCAAGAGAAGCTAGTACTAAAGCATTCAAGACAATAAGAAAGAATGATTCATTAGAAAAATTCTTTGAAATCTTCCTTACTGAAGCCAATGCTTCCCTTCAAAGAACTCCAGATTTACTTCCAGTTCTAAAAGATGCGGGAGTAGTAGATAGTGGAGGCGCTGGATTTATTTGTGTAATCGAAGGTATGAATAAATATTTATTAGGTGAAGATATTGCGGAAACTGATGTATCTTTACAACAATCACCAACTATTAATACTGGTTCCTTTAATGCTCATAGTGAACTAGAATATGGTTATTGTACAGAATTCATTCTTCAATTACAATATTCTAAAGTTGATATCCCTAATTTTGATATCAAAGTAATTTCTGATTGGCTTGAAACTATTGGTAATAGTATTGTAGCATTACAAGATGAAGATGTAGTTAAAGTGCATGTTCATACTATGGATCCAGGTTTAGTATTATCTCATTGCCGTGAATATGGTGAATATTTAACAATTAAGATTGAAAACATGCAAGTATCTCATACTGAAGGTGCAATTGTTGGCCAAAAGAATACTGACCCTGCTCAATGCAATTGTCCTCAATGCCAAGAAATGCGTCGTAGTGAAGAAAGAAAGAAATTTGGTGTTGTAGCAGTTGCAACAGGTGAAGGTTTAACTAACATCTTTAAAGAAATGGGAGCTGACTATGTCGTATCTGGTGGACAAAGTATGAATCCATCAGCTGAAGATTTTGTTAAAGGCTTTGATTTAATCAATGCAGAATATATCTTAGTATTCCCTAACAATTCTAATATTGTCTTAACAGCTGAACAAGCAGGTAAATATTATAAAGATGCTAAGATTATTGTTGTACCTACTAAGACTCTTGCACAAGGATATTCAGCTTTAACAATGCTAGATTTAAGCAGTGAAGATCCTGATACTATCTTAGAAGAAATTAAAGAAGTTATTTCTAATGTTACAACCGGTTTAATTACTTATTCAATTCGTGATACTGAATTTGAAAATGTAACTATTAAGAAAGATGATTATATTGGTATTTGCAATGGTAAAATTGTTACTTCTAATCGTGAAAGAGTAGCAAGTGTTAAAGATCTTCTTGCAAATAGTGATATTGATGAAAAAGAAATTGTTACTATTATCTACGGTAAAGATGTTCAAGAAACAGAAGTAGAAATGATAAAAGCTTATATCAATGAAAGATATAAGAATGTTGAGATTGATGTAATAAATGGTGGACAAGAAGTCTACAGTTATATTTTCTCTATTGAATAAAACAATAAGATAGAGCGACATATTAGTCCTGCTCTATCTTTTTAAAAGAAAGGAGGGACCTTGATGAAACTTCAAGATATTAAATTAGCTAATGAATCATATATCTTATCAAGATATCAAACATTATTAAAAAAACAAGGAATTGAAACAGCATATGATTTATTATATAATTTTCCATCTAAATATGAAGATTATACAGTATCTAAATTAGATGATGTATCACTAGATCAAAACATTGTTCTTGAAGGAATGATCTCTAGTAAAGTAACAGTTAATTATTTAAAACAAAAATTATCGACTGTTGTTTTTATGTTGGATGTTGAAGATCGTAAGATTCGCTGCACTATCTTTAATCGAGTATATTTAAAAGGTAAGATTAATTATGGATCAGTAATAAGAGTACAAGGTCACTTCTATCAAAACTTTAATAATTTTACAATTAATAATTTAATTATATGTGATGAAATTAATCGTAATATTGTACCAGTATATAAGATTAAAGAAATAGCTAGTGAAAAATATCTAACAATTGTTGAAAAAGTATTCCGTCGTTATAAATCATTAATCACTGATACAATGCCTAGTGATTATTTAAAAGAACATAATCTTTTAAATATGGAAGAGACTTTAAAGAAATTACATTTTGCCGATAATTATGAAGAAATAAATCAAGCATTAAGAAGAATCAAATATGAAGAATTATTAGAATATCAATTATCAATGAAATATCTTCATTATATGCGCGAGATGAATCATAATTGTCCAGTAATTGATTATAAACAAGAAACAATTGATAAATTAATCAATAATCTTCCATATGAATTAACTAAAGATCAAAAGACAGCTATTAATGATATCTTATATGATTTAAAAGCTCCTTACGCAATGAATCGTCTACTTCAAGGAGAAGTAGGTAGTGGAAAAACTATTGTTGCGGAAAGCGCAATGCTGGCAACTATTTCTGGTGGCTATCAAGCAGCTCTTATGTGTCCAACAGAAATTTTATCTAAACAGCATTATGATACTTTAATGGAAACATATAAAGAATTTAAAGATATCAATATTGGTTTATTGACTGGTTCTACACCAATTAGTAAACGTAAAGAAATCTTAAATGATCTTAAATTAGGTAAGATTAATATTATTGTTGGAACGCATGCGTTATTCCAAAGTGATGTAGAATATCATAAATTAGGATTAGTTGTTACGGATGAAGAGCATCGCTTTGGTGTTCATCAAAGAGTAATGATTAAGAATAAAGGTTTCTCTGTTAATTATTTAAAGATGAGTGCAACGCCAATTCCAAGAAGTCTTGCTATAAGTGCATATGGTGATACAGATATCTCGATTATTAAGACATTACCATTAAATCGTAAACAAGTAATTACTAAATTAATTGATCAAGAACATAAAAAAGAAGTAGTTGATCATATGAAATTAGAATTACAAGCTGGTCATCAAATCTATGTTGTAACTCCATTAATTGAAGAATCTGAAGCTATTGATACGGCTAATGCTACTGAAGTATATAAGAATATGCAACGCTATTTCAAGAATGAAGCAGTAGTTGGCTTAATTCATGGTAAACTATCTAGTGAAGAAAAAGAAGAAATCATGACTAAATTCTTGAATAATGAAATCAATATCCTTGTTGCAACAAGTGTAATTGAAGTAGGTGTTAATGTATCTAACGCCACAACTATCTTAATTCTTGGTGCAGAAAGATTTGGGGTTGCTACTCTTCATCAATTAAGAGGAAGAGTAATGCGTAGTGGAGCAGTACCATATTGTTTCTTAATTCCTGAAAATCTAACTGATAATGCAGCATCAAGATTAAAGATGGTTGAAGAAACATCAGATGGTTTTGTTCTTGCGGAATATGATTTATTACATCGTGGTCCTGGTGAATTCTTTGGTGAAAAACAGGCCGGAGCAATGAATTTTAAATATGCTGATATCTTAAAAGATCATGAATTATTAAATGAAGTAATCTATGATTCTGAAAGAATCATGAAGAGTGATAAATTAGTAAATGATATTGAATATAAACATCTATATGATGTTGTTCAAAAGAATTATGAAATGAAGATGAGTGAATTAGATTAGGGAGTATCATATGGCTAAAAATCTTCAACAATTAAATATTAAATTTCTTAATGAAATCTTAAGAGAATATGGTATTAATAAAAAAATTGATAATTACGAATATTTCTATCTAGCATTCTCTCATTCAACTTTTGCTAATGAACATAATGTTTGCAGCAATGAACGTATTGAATTCTTAGGTGATTCGATTCTTAATTTTACTACTGCTGAATATATTTATCATACTTTCCCTAATTTACCAGAAGGAAAGATGACGAAACTTAGAGCTACTTATGTATGCGAAGATGCTAATTTCTCTTACGCAAAAATCCTTCATTTAGAAGAATTATTATTACTTGGTAAGGGAGAAGAAGCCAGCGGTGGAAGAGAAAAGAAAGCAGTCGTTGCTGATTTATTTGAATGTTTCTTAGGTGCTGTCTATTTAACATTTGGAATGAATGAAGTAAAAATGATTTTAAATAAAATTGTCTTCCCTAATATTAAACATATCAGTAATGAACAATTCTTTGATTATAAAACAAAACTTCAAGAATATATTCAAGCTGATCATGGTAATCCTTTAGAATATGTAGTAATTAATCAAGAAGGACGCCCTAATGAAAAAATCTTCACAATGGCAGTACTACATGATGGAATAAAATTAGGTGAAGGAGTTGGCAAAAGTAAAAAAGAAGCTAGCCAACTTGCAGCTAAGGATGCTTTAGCAAAATTAGTAATATAATATGCGTAAAATTCAAATATTATCAAATAATGCTTTAAAGATTATCGCAGCTATCGCAATGGTCATTGATCATGTAGGCTTATTATTCTTTCCTAAAATTGCGATATATAGAATAATTGGTAGAATTGCATTTCCTATTTTTGCGTATATGTTTGCGGAAGGAAGCTATTATACAAGAAACAAATTAAAACATTTCTTATTTCTTCTCCTCGCAACTGTTCTAACCCAAATTGGTTATTTCATTGGTACTCAATCTTATTACGCATCAATCTTTTTAGTCTTCTTTGTATCACTAATATTAATTAGATTATTTGATTATGTATTGTGCTACTATAATCAAGATAAGAAATTCTTATGTGCTACTTTTATTGGATTATTATTATCTAGTTTAGTAGGAGTATATTTCTTAACTTATTATACAGATATTTTTAGTCAAAATTATGGATTCTTTGGAATTATTATTCCCTTTATTCTATATATAATAAAAAGAATCTTTAATGAACAATTCTTAATGATTGGAACATTAATCTTTTTATTAGGATTAAGATTAATATTAGATCATAGTATCTATATGGAATATGCTTTCTTATCAATCATACCATTGATATTTTATAATGGAGAAAGAGGAAAACTAAAACTAAAATATTTCTTCTATTTCTTCTATCCTATTCATTTATTAATTCTCTATGGTATTTTTTATTTAATGTATCTCAAATAATAAAATTCCTCATATCATACGATATGAGGAATTATTTTATTTTCTTATTAAAGATAAAGTTAGTTATTTCTTTATTTTCGATATATATGTAATTAAGACCAGTATTAGGAAGAATGGATGTAAAAGTTATATCTTTAGATAAATAAGTAAAAAGACCTTTAATAAAATGAGAATGACTAATAATTAATATTCTTTTACCCTCATATTTTTTCCCAATATCCATAATTGTATGAAAAGCTCTTAATTGAAGTTCTTTAGTTTTTTCCATGCCGATGATATCATCTTTTTTAATACGATCATAAATTTCATCAGTAATGAATTCACCTTCTGCTTTACCAAATTCTCTTTCTATAACATTATCATTGATAATTAAATCTTGATTATAATTAAGTTCATCTTTGATAATAGTAGCTGTTTCAATAGCACGAGATAGGGGGCTAGATATGATTATATCCCAATTATTATCATATTCTTTTAATAAATGGGCTACTTCATGAGCTTGTTTTTTTCCAGTATCATTTAATTTATTATCGATGCGACCTTGGATTAAATGGTTTTTATTCCAATCAGTTTGTCCATGTCTAATAATACAGATTGTTGTCATAATTATCACCGAATAATATTATATCAAAAATTGATAATAAATGCTTAAAAAATAATAGGCTAAAAAATTGATATAACCTTGGTTATATGTTAAAATAGAGTAATGGATTAGGAGTATTAAAATGGTTAAAAATAAATTTGGAAAATTAATTAAATCAAGAACAATATCTTTTATTGAAGTACTAATTGGTAATTATAATAAGATTGGTCTTAATGAGCTTGAAGCCCTTATTATCGCAAAGCTTTATTATTTATCATTAGAAGATAATAATCAATCATTTGATGTTATCGCATCTTCAATGACTATTAATGAAAATGAATTAGCAGAAAAGATTGTTGAACTAGAAAAATTAGGATATTTAGATATTGAAACAAATAAATATTCTTTAGATAAAACGATTGATAAATTAGGAATGGTACTTGAAAACAGTGATAATCAAATATCTGATCGTAAACAAGATATTGGTGAAATAGTATCTTATATTGAATCTTCATTTCAAAGGACAATTACTTCTAAAGATCTAATTTTAATTAATCATTGGTTAGATGAAAAATATGAAGTGGATGATATCAAAAGAGCAGTCTTAAAAACCATGCAAAATGGTGTGGATAATTTAAAATATACTGATGCGATACTAACTAATAATGTTAAGAAGGATGAAGAAGAGGACGTTGATCCTAAGTTAAAAGCCATAATTGATTCGATGTATGAAAACAGACGTTAATGTAATAGATATTTTGCAGCAATTAGATATTATGTTTCCGAGTGCTGGCTGTGAACTAATTTATCATAATTTATATGAATTAAGTATTGCGGTAATATTAAGTGCTCAAACTACTGATAAAAATGTTAATAAAATAACTCCTATTTTATTTAATAAATATTCTGATTTTTGTGCACTTTCAACTGCCAATTTTAATGATGTATATGATATTATTAAGCCTTTAGGACTTGCTAATAATAAGGCTAAAAATATAATTAATTTATCAAAAGTAATGGTAGAAGAATATAATAGTATTATTCCTGATAACTTAAATATTTTAATGTCTTTACCAGGAATTGGCAGAAAGACAGCAAATGTAATATTATCTGAAGGATATAATATTGAGCGAATTGCGGTTGACACTCATGTAGAAAGAGTATCTAAGAGATTAGCCCTTGTAGATATTAATGCTAATGTATTAGAAGTAGAAGAAAAATTAATGGAATTAATTCCATCTAATATGTGGCATCATTCTCATCATTTATTATTATTTTTTGGTAGATATTTTTGTACTGCTAAAAATCCCAATTGTATTAAATGTCCATTTAAAAATCAATGCATATTAAAAAAAGATTAAACAGATAAAAGTTTAATCTTTTTATTTTGGATCAATATAAATTGTTTTTTGATTACTGTAAATAACATGATAACCCTTATTTCCAGGTATCTTTTTTAGATATTTAATTTTAGTATAATCAACTGGAACTGATGAAGAATTAAAAGCTTTTGAGCCTTTGGCAGCTAAATTAGCTGCTGCCCTAATAACTTTTTCAGGTAGAATATAGTCTTTATCATTATTAGGCACTTTAACTAAAACATGGGAACTTGGAAGATCTTTGACGTGAAACCAATAGTCATTAGATGATGATAATTTATGAGTAATCTCTTCATTTTGTAGATTATTCTTTCCATAATAAATAATTATATCATCGATAATTATTTTATTAATTTTGAGTTTCTGTTTATTATTTTTTATTCCTTTTTTGTTTTGAATAATGCCGATATTTATTAATTCTTTCTTTATTTCTTCAACTTCTTCATTAGTAGATTGAGATAATTGAAAGAGGATATTTTCATAATAATTAATATCTTCATTATTTATTTCTTGTTGTTTCTTTGCTTCAAGAAGCGTTTTTTTAGCTTTTTTTCCTAAATTAAAAAAGTGTTTTAGATTATTATTTGGTTCAAGTAAAGGATCTAAGGGAATGATAATATCTTCATTATTATGTAAGAAATTAGTAGTTTTAAATTCTTTATCCCCTTTTTTTATTTGATATAAGGATGCTTGGAGAAGAATTCCATATTCATTATATATTAAATTATTGTTTGCTTTATCCAAATCTAGTTCTAGATTATCTTGTTTGTGATAACATTTTTTTAATTCTTTTTTGATTATTTTTTCTAATTCTATCTTTGATGATGAATCATTTTTCTTATTTAATTTGTAGAACTCTTCAATTAAATTAGATAAATTATGAGTTTCTTTAATAATTACATCATCATTTATGGGGTAAGAATAGAAATCTAATTTATCTTTATTTTGATAAATAATAGGCCTTAATGGTTGATTTAAAAATCCTTTTACATCATTTATTGGTAATTCTAATAAACGATTATAGAGGATTTTTGATATTCCTTGAAGACCATCTAAGTTAAAGAAAGTGTCAGTAAAAGGATTAATTTTTTTATCATTTTCTTTAAAATGATAGATTGCTTTAGGAAGAATTGTGCGTAAATTCTCTTGAGAAGGCGGAAGTTTTCGTATAGCATCTATTATTGTATAATCCTCTTTTATTAAGATTATATTACTACTTCTACCCATTAATTCAATAATTAAAGAGAGTTTAATTAAATCTTCTAATTCATTATAGGTTTCAATATCAATAATAATTATTCGATCATTTTGATATTGATGAATATCTTTAATAATTCCCCTTTCTAAATACTTTCTTAATACCATACAAAAATTTGATGGAGTTGGAGGATTTATATATTTTTCATCAGTTAGATATACTGCTGGTGCATCTAGTCTTGATGAAAGAAGTAATTGTTTATTGACAAATTCGTCATTCTTCTTACATCTAAGTTGTAGAATTATATCTGATGGATTAGGAGAAGTAATCTTATTAATCCGACTATTTTCTAATGATTCATTTAATTCATTCACTAAATAGTGGATGAAGCAACCATCCATTGGCATAGTATCACCTCACCATATTATAGCAAATTTTTATTTAAAATTAAAATGAAAACATTTTATGATATACATTTCTTGAAATAATAATAATAAATATGGTATAATCATAAAAAAATGGGGTTAGAAGTATGAAATTAGATAATCAAGGTTTATTAATTGTTATATCTGGTCCTTCTGGTGTTGGTAAGGGTACAGTACGTAAAGCTCTATTTCAACGAAGTGACCATGATCTAGAATATTCCATTTCAATGACAACACGTAAACCACGTGAAGGAGAAGTGGATGGAGTAGATTATTATTTTGTTTCTAAAGAAGAATTTGAAGAGCGTATCAAAAACGATCAATTCCTAGAATATGCAACCTTTGTTGGTAATTATTATGGAACACCTAAAGATAAAGTATTAGATAAACTTAAATCAGGTAGTGAAGTAGTACTAGAAATAGAAGTAAATGGAGCTAGTCAAATTAAAAAGAAAATGCCAGATGCGGTATTTATCTTTATTGCGCCACCAACTTATGATGCATTAGAAAAACGTCTAATTTCCAGAGGAACTGAGCATTCAGATGCTATAAAAGAAAGAATTGAAAAAGCTCACCAAGAAATAAAACTTGCTAGCCAATATGATTATATCGTAATTAATGATGAAGTTGACAATGCAGCTGATAGAATAATGGCAATTATTCGTGCTGAACATGCTAAAACAACTAGAACAATCGATGAATATCTAAAATTAATGGAGGAATAAAAATGCATAGAATACAAGGATTAATGATCAATAGTCAATTAAAGATTGGTTCTAATGATCGTGAAGGAATGAGATATCCCGCAATTGATGAATTAAGTGATAAAGCTGATTCTAAATATCGTTTAGTTATTGCGGTTGCTGAAAGAGCTCGTGAAATTAATCAAACTAAGAAGAGCTATTTACCTTATACTAGAAATTATAAAGCTATCGGTATCGCTTTAGAAGAAATCATGAACGATAAGGTTCATGTAAAGTGCTAATGGCTTTCTTAAAAAATGTTATAGCTAGATATCAAGAATTAAGACTTGATATTCTAGCTTTTAATTTTGTTTCTTATTTAATCAATTGGGATTCTGATACCGAAGCTAAAGCTGGTTCCCTTGAAGATCGTAGTATCTTTGTTGGCAGATTAAATGAAATGGAATTAAGAATTACTAGAAGTAAAGAATATATTGATATTGTTAATACTCTATTTGATAATCGTGATAATCTAGATGAACTATTAAGGATTGAAATCACTAATGTTCATAAAGAAATGGAAAAGAATCTAAAAATTCCTGAACAAGAAATGATAAATCATTCAATGCTAATGGCTAAATCACCTAGTATTTGGGCAACTGCAAAATTAAACAATGATTATAATGCTTTTAAAGATACATTAAAAGAATTAATGAATTTTAATAAGAGATTTATCAAATATCTAGAAACAGATGAATTAAAAGGTTATGATATCTTACTCGATAATTTTGAAGAAGGAATGACTAAAGAAAAATATGATCAATTCTTTGATTTATTAAAGAAAGAAATTGTACCTTTAGTTAAAAAGATTAATGAAAAGAATAAGAATTATCAAACACCTAAATTTGCAACTCTCGATTATCCAATTGAAAAACAAAAAGAGTTTGCCGCATACTTGATGGATGTCATGTGCTTTGATCAAAATTATGGTTTAATGAAAGAAAGTGAACATCCATTCACTTCTGGCTTTGGTACGCATGATGTAAGAGTAACAAATCATTATTATGTAGATAATTTTGTATCTTCCATCTTTTCAGCTATTCATGAATTAGGTCATGCGACTTATGAAAGAGCTAATGATGAAAAGTTAAATTTCACCTTCCTTCAAGGTGGAACAACAATGGCAATGCATGAATCACAATCACGTTTCTATGAAAATATTGTAGGAAGAAGCTATCCATTCTGGCAAAGACATTATCCTAAATTACAAGAAGTATTTAAGGAACAGTTAATTGATGTAACTCTAGATGAATTCTATCGCTTTATTAATCATGTTACTCCATCACTTATTAGAACAGAAGCTGATGAATTAACTTATAGTCTTCATATTATGGTTCGCTATGAAATGGAAAAGATTATGGTAGAAACGGATACTCCAGTAGAAGAATATCCAAAGATTTGGAATAAATTATATTATGATTATTTAGGTGTAGAAGTTCCAAATGATAGAGAAGGAATTCTGCAAGATATCCATTGGGCTTTTGGTGAATGTGGATATTTTCCTACTTATGCGTTAGGAAGTGCTTATGGAGCACAACTTCTAAATCAAATGAAGAAAGATTTAGATATTAATCAAGCCTTTGGTAGTGATAATTTATCAATGGTTAATGAATGGCTAAAGAAACATATTCATCAATATGGTAAAATGAAAAAGCCTAATGAATTACTAATTGATGCTACAGGGGAATCATTTAATCCTGAATATTTTGTAAAATATCTAAAAGAAAAATATTCTAAGATTTATAAATTATAATATACAAATTGTATATCTAAAATTAATGAGCATTATTAATGCATTAATTAATAAAATTTGATATAATATCCAAGGTTAAGTTTTGGCTCGTCCAAAACTATATTTTGGGACTATTTGAACCACTTGGTTCTGTGGAACAAACCGATTAATTAGTTAGTTAAATGAAAGGAGATTTAATATGCCTACAATTAACCAATTAGTACGTAAAAGCCGTGTAGATAAGGTTAAGAAATCTAAATCACCTCATCTAGGCATTGGTTTCAATTCTTTAAAGAAGGAACAAACAAATTTACCTTCTCCACAAAAGAAAGGTGTTTGCACCCGTGTTGCAACTATGACACCTAAAAAACCAAACTCAGCTATTCGTAAGATGGCCCGTGTAAGATTAAGCAATGGTATTGAAGTTACTGCTTATATTCCAGGTGAAGGTCATAAATTACAAGAACATAGCGTCGTATTAATCCGTGGTGGTCGTGTTAAGGACTTACCAGGTGTCCGTTATCATATTATTCGTGGTACTATGGATACAACAGGTGTTGATGGTCGTAAACAAGCTCGTTCTAAATACGGTGCAAAGAGACCTAAAGCAGCTAAAAAATAATTTAAAATAAAATCTACTAGGTAGTAAGATTTCAGTTGATTGAAATTATGGAAAGGAGGAATCTACATGCCTCGTAAAGGACATGTCTCTAAAAGACAAGTTTTACCTGATCCAATTTATAATTCAGTATTAGTTACTAGACTTATTAATAGTGTAATGTTGGATGGTAAAAAGAATGTTGCTCAACAAATAATTTATGGTGCATTTGATCGTATTGCAAAAGTAACAGGCAAGGATCCACTAGAAGTTTATAAAGAAGCAATGAATAATATCATGCCACAATTAGAAGTTAGAAGCCGTCGTGTAGGTGGTGCTAACTACCAAGTTCCAGTTGAAGTAAGAGAAGAAAGAAGATCAACACTTGGTTTAAGATGGTTAACAAATTATGCTCGTCTTCGTAATGAAAAGACAATGGAAGAAAGACTAGCAAAAGAAATTATGGATGCTGCTAATGGTGTTGGTGGCGCCGTTAAAAAGAGAGAAGATACTCATCGTATGGCTGAAGCAAATAAAGCATTTGCTCATTATCAATGGTAATAGGAGAAAAATATGGCTCGTGAAGTTTCGTTATTAAATACAAGAAATATCGGTATCATGGCACACATCGATGCTGGTAAAACTACATTCACTGAAAGAGTTTTATTCCACTCAGGAAAAATTCATAAAATTGGTGAAACTCATGATGGTGCAAGCCAAATGGACTGGATGGAACAAGAACAAGAAAGAGGTATCACTATTACTTCAGCCGCTACAACTGTTTATTGGAATTCAAGAGATAATGTAAGACATCGTATTAATGTCATTGATACTCCAGGACACGTAGACTTTACAGTTGAAGTTCAACGTTCATTAAGAGTACTTGATGGTGCAATTACAGTTCTTGATGCTCAAGCAGGTGTAGAACCTCAAACTGAAACAGTTTGGAGACAAGCAACTGATTATTTAGTTCCTCGTCTAGTATTCGTTAATAAAATGGATAAGACAGGTGCTGATTTTGAATATTCAGTTAAAACATTACATGATCGTCTTGGAGCCAATGCTCATGCTATTGAATGGCCTATTGGTGCTGAAGACAATTTCACAGGAATTGTTGATTTAGTTACAATGAAGGCTTTCGAATATGAACCTAACCACCAAGATGAAGCAGGACATGAAATTGAAATTCCTGATTATTTAAAAGATATTTGTGAAGCAAAACGTGCAGAATTAATTGAAGCAGTAGCTGATTTTGATGAAGACTTAATGATGGCTTACCTTGAGGGTGAAGAAATCGGTGTTGATGAATTAAGAAAAGCTATTCGTACTGCTACACTATCTGTTAAATTCTTCCCAGTATTATGCGGTACTGCATTTAAGAATAAAGGTGTTAAGAAAGCTCTAGATGCTGTTATTGATTATTTACCTTCTCCAGTAGAAGTAGCTCAAATTAAAGGTACTGATGAAGATGGTAATCAAATCGTTGTTAACAGTGAAGATAATGAACCTTTTGCAGCATTAGCATTCAAAGTAATGACAGACCCATTCGTTGGTAAATTAACATTTATCCGTGTATATCGTGGACATCTTGATGCTGGTTCTTATGTTCTTAACGCAACAAAGGACTACAAAGAAAGAGTTGGTAGACTTCTATTAATGCATGCCAATAACCGTTCGGAAATTAAAGAAGTTTATTCAGGCGATATTTGTGCAGCTGTTGGTTTAAAGAATACTACTACTGGTGATACTCTATGTGATGAAGATCATATTGTTCACCTAGAATCAATGGTATTCCCTGAACCAGTTATCCAAGTAGCTATCGAACCTAAGACTAAAGGTGACCAAGATAAGATGGGTGTAGCTCTTCAAAAACTTGCTGAAGAAGATCCAACATTCAAAGCTTATACAGATGAAGAAAGTGGTCAAACTATTATCGCTGGTATGGGTGAATTACACCTTGATATCATCGTTGATAGAATGCGTAGAGAATTTAATGTAGAATGTAATGTAGGTCGTCCTCAAGTTGCATATCGTGAAACTATTAAAACTGAAGGTAAAGTTCAAGGTAAATTCGTTCGTCAATCAGGTGGACATGGTCAATATGGTGACGCTGTTGTAATTTTTGAACCTAACCCAGGTAAAGGATATGAATTTGTTGATGAAATCGTTGGTGGTGTAATTCCACGTGAATTCATCCCTTCTGTTGATAAAGGTATTAAGAATGCTCTAGATAATGGTAACCTTGCTGGATACCCAACAATTGATATTAAAGCAAGATTAGTATTTGGTTCTTATCATGATGTAGACTCATCTACAACAGCATTTGAAATTGCAGGTAGTCTTGCATTCAAAGAAAGTGCTAAATTATGTAATCCAGTATTACTAGAACCAATTATGGTAGTTGATATTACTACTCCAGATGAATATCTAGGTGCTGTTATTGGTGATATTTCTACACGTCGTGGACGTATCGATGGACAAGAAGCTCATGGTAAAGCTCAACTAGTAAAAGCTCATGTACCACTAGCAGAAATGTTCGGTTACGCAACAGCTCTACGTTCTAATACACAAGGTCGTGCTGTATTTATTATGCAATTCGATCATTACGAGGAATGTCCTCGAAATGTAGCCGAAGCTATTATTAAGGCTCGTGCTAAATAATAATACTTTTTACTTGAAAAAGTTATAGTTTTATTATAAAATATTTATGAAATAAAAAATTGAAAGGAAAAAACAAAAAATGGCAAAGGAAAAATTTGTACGTACAAAACCACATGTAAACATTGGTACTATTGGTCACGTAGACCATGGTAAAACTACTTTAACTTCTGCAATTACTACAGTACTTGCAAAACAAGGTCTTGCAAAACAAATGGCATATGACCAAATCGATGGTGCTCCAGAAGAAAAAGCTCGTGGTATAACCATCAATACTGCACACGTTGAATACGAAACTGCAAAGAGACACTATGCACACGTTGACTGTCCAGGACATGCTGACTATGTTAAGAACATGATCACTGGTGCTGCTCAAATG
>ONHH01000037.1 GCA_900317575.1 uncultured Bacillota bacterium
AGCTTCTTCTCCAGTAGGACGAGGAATCTTAATTAATTTCTCTAATCGACCATTACGTAATAATGGGTCAGGAATCTCTCTAATATAGTTAGTGGCGGCAAGCACTAAGATATCATCATTAGATTCCACTCCATCTAAGTTCTCTTGAAGAGCTCTTACCACTCTTCTTTCTTTATTAATTAATAAATCTAATTCATCAAAGACAATAATCGAGTGACCAGCTTCTCGAGCTTTCTTAAAGGTTTCGACAATTCCTTCCACCACATTAGCCTGTTCCCCTTGGAAGACGAATACTGGAGCTTCTACACATCTAATGATTTCTTTAATAAGCAAGGACTTACCATTACCTGGTTCACCAAATAAGATGACGCCTTTAGGAATAGAAACACCTTTAGCCTTTAATTCTTTAGAATGTTTAAACCAATTAATAACAGATAATAATTCTTTCTTTTGATTAATATGGCCAATCACTTTACCTAATGGTTCTTCTCCTTCTTCTAAGTGTTCTGGGTCTAAGAGTTGATATGAAGGAGTGTTCTCTTTCGTATCATAAGCTTCTCTAGTGTGATGTGGCACTCTTTCAAATTCGATATCATCGATATCTAAATCATCGATGTCTGGGATGTAAATCTCATCATCCCTGTGGTTCTTTACTAAATTTTTTTGTTCCATTGTGATACCTCCTTGTAGTGTCTAAAAAAATTTATGATCAATTTGTATCATGAATAATTAATATGTATTTGATATGGCGATAAGCCTATAAAGGGATATTTAGCGATTATATTCTAACATTAGGTATGTCCCAAAAAGAGGACACGTCTTGTCCTATCCAAAATCAAACATCATTCTGTCTTGAAAGTTGATATCAGAAATTAAATCACTATAGATTTCAAAAATGATTTTATAATTAGATAAATTATCAACTTCAATAATTTCTTTTGACTCAAATCTTTTGATATCTTCATCACTATTAAAGTGATATTCATCTAGATATCTCACATATTGTTCATATTTCTGAGAATACTTATAACCAAATAATTTGATATATAAATAATTCAAATAATTTTTAACATTAATACAGAGTTCGTTATAAGTATTGATATATCTAAAAGTATTCTTAGTCAGACTTTCTAATCTTTTATATAAATCATCACTAGATACTTCATAATTAACAGTTTTAGTAGATGAATTCTGAATAGTAATTAAATCTAGATATAAAGAACAATTCTCAATTGTGTTTTCTACACATTTCTTAATATCTTCTAAAGAAGGTTTATTAGCTAAATAAATATAATCATCTAGAATCTTTAAACAATCTAAATAAATATGACTTTTGATTAAGTTATATTTAAATAAAATTGTTTTATTAATAAATAGATGATTCTTAATCTCATACTTAAGTTGTTCATCATTTTTATCTTTAATAGAACTAAGATAATCATTTAATGAATCAAATTGTAAACAAGACATATATATCTCACTCTCACTTTCTGTCATAAAGAGAGTGAAAATAAAAGCTCATCATAGTCGCGATGAGCGTAAAAAAAACGGTCATCGCACAAGCTTTAGCACTCCGCTCTTGATATAGAGTAAGTTGCTGACGGATCAATGGGCTTGTCCCTCCCCGTTCTCTTTATGACACGAATATTATGACTATCAAAAATTTAAAATAACAAGTCTTGACATTTTTTGACTATTGTCAAGATTTTGAAACTTCTTTTTTAAACATTTGAACGCAACCCAATCGGTAGTTAATATCTTCAAAAGCGCTGTGTGGAACCAAAGTTATTTTGGACGATAAAGAAACGCCCAAATTATCAATCCACCAGTCATCTTCTAAGTCATGTCCTTGCTTAAAATGATTATTCAAAACTTTTTTTAGATGTTCCCAGTAACTACCGGAATTGATTATTATTTCTGTTTTAAAAATAGATTCATAAGACCTAATCACTTTGAATATTATTTGAATAAAATAATCTATCAAAAGATCAAGAATAGCATCGTTATTCAATTGGCAAGAATAGTTTGTTTCATACGCTTTAAACAAGCCTAAAAAATCAAAAAGAGCTTCTCCATATTTTCCATATGCATATTCGAACTCAATCAGAACGTTTTTAGAAGAATAGTAGGCGTCAAATAAACTCTTGTAATAATTTATTTTCCCATTTAATAAATCGTATTTTTCTATCAAATGGTTAATTATATTTTTCTCCTCAGCATTAATAATTGATTCATCGTACGATCCTTCGTTTAAGAGTTGAGTAAATGCATCAACAAAAGGCAAAGAAATAATTACTGGGCTTTCTTTACTTTGGCTTTGCACCGGGGAAGAAAGTATTTCTGACTTATTATCTCTTTGAAAGCGATATAAAAATGTGCTAAACGGCAGCCCGGTGCTTGGATCATATAATTTAGTACCATCCCAACTATAATGAAGATAGATATCAAGCGCTATAAAATCTTCTAAGTAATCTTTATCAGGATAGTAAATCATTACTATTTTATTGGCATAAGCTTGGCATGCCTTATATTTTTTATTATTCCAAGAAAATGTTTTTTCATCGCAATAACGACCATTTCTTTTTTCATAAGTTTTTGCCATCTTGTATTTAATCCACCAATATTCATGTGTATGTAGTTCTTTTCTTGACCCATCTCTCTCTAACTTAATGAGCGAAGCATATTTATACACAGGAAAAAGAGTTGAAATAGTCTCAAAATATAGTTTTGAATATTTAATTCTGGCTTCTTTATTATATAAATCTTTCATTCAAATATCTTTTTTAATTATATATCAAATTGTTCAATTGTTTGGTTGCCTTCAGCATTTAATAATCTTTTTTCTTTGCCATATATCCACCAAGTGTCCTTATTATAATCCGCACAAACCCACAATCAGTAGCGAGTTCGAGTCATAATAAGTAATGCAAAGCATTAAATAATTCTTTAATCACATTATAAATAAAAGGATGTCCTAATTTTGGAACATTTGGATTATTAATCAACAATTATGTTTTATTTTTAACAAAAATTAATTAATTGGAATAAACGACCTTAGCAATTCATCAACATCGATGTTTGGATATGCTGCCTCGAATAATGAATGAACCAGTGAAGCGAAGTCAGTCATAAACATTTCATCAAGATTGGCCATTTGCCCATCACTTTTCATTGGCCTCCAATTATCATCAATTAGATCAATCATCTCTATTAATCTATCTAACGGAATACAGGAGTTAGGATTCTTATAATATTGATCAATTTTTTCTATACCAACCTTATTAATTAAATCTTGAAAAGTATTAACTCCATTTAAGAAATCGCCTTTTTGA
>ONHH01000027.1 GCA_900317575.1 uncultured Bacillota bacterium
CCAGTAGACAGAGATAAAGATAATCCATATTTAGTTGCGGAAGAAAAAGCATCATTTGAATTCTTCTGGGAACAACAAAAAACCAATCCACTTCTAAAAAGTTGTGGTTTAATTCCTGATAGATATCCATCTAATGGTCTTGCGTCAATCGCATCGGTTGGTTTTGGTTTAGCAGCATTTGTTGCGGGGGTCGAAAACAACTGGATAACAAAAGAAGAAGCAGAAGCTAGATCTAAATTAACTCTTGAACATATTAAAGATTTAGATCGAGTTCATGGATGGTATTATCATTTCTACCAAGAATCATTAGGAACAGTTGCAAATGGTAGTGAAGTATCAAATATTGATACCGCAATCTTCCTTTGTGGAGCCTTACTTGTTGGTGAATATTTCAAAGGAGAAGTTGAAACTCTAGCAAGAGCAATCTATAATGAAGTAGATTGGGAGTGGTTTGTTAACAAGAGCACTAATAATTTCTATATGTCATATGATGCATCAAGTAATAAAATGGGTGGTGCTTGGGATAATTATGGTGAACAATTAATGCTGTATTTCTTAGGAGCAGGCTCTCCTACTCATCCAATTGAAAAGAAAGTATATGATGCTTTCGCAAGACATAAAGGATCATATAAGGGTGAAACATTTATTAATTCATGGTTTGGTTCACTCTTCACATATCAATTCTCTCATGCCTTTATCGATTTTCGTAATATTGTCGATGATAAAGGTGTCAATTGGTTTGATAATAGTGTTCATGCTAGCCTTGCTAATTACAATTATTGTGTTGATCAATCAAAAACATTCACAACTTTTAGTAAGAAATCATGGGGCTTAACCGCTTGTGATACTCCTAAAGGCTATAGTGGTTTAATTGGAAGCTTACCTAGTGGTAATAATTCAATTACATTTAAAAATGATGGAACAGTAGCTCCTTGTGGAGCCATTGGTTCAATCGTCTTTGTTCCGGAAAAAGTTCTTCCAGCCGTAAAGTATTCCGCAACCTTACTTGATGGAAAACTAATCGGAGATTATGGCTTTAAAGATGCTTTCAATTTTGAAAATGGCATCTGGATTGCATCAAACGTTATCGGTATTGATAAAGGTATCACCGTATTAATGATTGAAAATTATCGATCAGAAATAATCTGGAAAACCTTTATGAATCTAGATATCATTAAAAACGCAATTTCCGTCCTTCAATTTACTAAAAAATAATCGTAGGTAAGATATGAAAAAAGAAGAAAAGAAGAATATTTTTATTGATGAATTAATTAATAAGATGACAATTGAAGAAAAAATAGGTCAAATGTATGAATCAACATATACTAATGGATTTATCACTGGACCTGAATTTGAAAACGATGATGTCATTAAATTAATCAAAAAAGGTCTAGTAGGATCAATCATTGGCCAATATGATAATGAAGTGATATATCAACTCCAAAAGACCGCTGTAGAAGAAACTAGACTTCATATTCCTCTTTTCTTCGCTAATGATATCATTCATGGCTGTCGTACTATTTTTCCGATACCTCTAGCGCTAGCTTGTACATGGAATCCTAAATTAGTCGAAAATTGTGCAGCCGTTGCCGCAAAAGAATCGAGAAATAGTGGTGTCCAATTAGTCTTTAGTCCGGTAGCTGATCTTGCAAGAGATCCTAGATGGGGTAGAGTAATGGAAGGATATGGAGAAGATCCATATCTAGCTAGTAAAATGACAAGATCTTTAATTAGAGGATATCAAGGAAAAGAATTATATAATGAAAATACTGTCGCAGCCTGTGTAAAACATTATGCAGGATATGGAGCAGTAAGTGGTGGTAGAGATTATAATAGTGTAGATATGAGCTTAGATACTTTCTATAATTATTATTTACCACCATTTATGGAAGCTACTAAAAATGATGTTAAAATGGTAATGACTTCCTTTAATACCTTTAATGGGATACCTGCTACTTGTAATTCATTTCTATTAAGAGATATCTTAAAAAAGAAATTAAAATTTAAAGGTGTTGTCATCTCTGATTATACAGCTAGTGATGAATTAATCAAACATAAGGTATGTAAGGATGAAGAAGAAGTAGCTTATAAATCAATCATGGCTGGTTTAGATCATGAAATGGTATCAAGAAGCTATATCAATCAATTAAAGAAATTCAGTAATGATGAAAAGATTTTAAATTATATCAATGATTCAGTAAGAAGAATTTTAAATCTAAAATATGATTTAGGATTATTTGATAATCCATATCTAGGAATCCATATTGATTTTGAAAAATATTGGCTTTTACCTGCTTATTTAGATCAAGCATACCTTGCCGCAAATGAATCAATCACCTTACTAGAAAATAGAATTCTACCATTAAATAAAGAAGATCATGTCTTATTTATTGGACCATTCATTGATACTAAAAGATTAGTAGGTGCTTGGGCCGGAAAAGTTGATCATAATTACTGTAAGAGCTTAATTGAAGAATTAGCTAATACTAATTATCATTATGATTATTTTAAAGGATGTGAAATAAATTCAGATTTTAATACTAAAGGACTTGAAGAAAAAATCTTAAAGAATGATAAAATCGTTCTTCTCTTAGGAGAAGATCAATGGGAAAGTGGTGAAAACAAATCTAAAACCAATTTAGAATTAAGTGATATTCAATATCAATTATTAGATTATGTAATTAAATTTAATAAACCAACTATTCTTTTAATTCATGCAGGTAGACCTTTAATACTAAGTAGAATTAAGAAATTATATGAAGAAAGAAAGATTGATGCGGTAATGTATAATTGGTTCTTAGGAACAATGAGTTCTAAATCAATTATTCATACGCTATATGGAATCAATAATCCATCCGCAAAATTAACGATGTCTTTCCCATATAATGTTGGTCAAATCCCAATCTATTATAATCATCTTCCAACCGGTAGACCTAAAGAAAATGGCATAAGTGATGATTATCGTACCAGATATTTAGATGCACCAAATGACGCATTATATCCATTTGGATATGGTTTATCTTATTCAAAATTCATTTATAAGAATTTAATATTAAAATCTGAAATCTTAGAAAAAGAATTATCATTTTCTATTGAAGTTCTAAATGATAGTTCTTATGCTGGATATGAAACAATTGAAGTCTATATTGAATGTATGAATGATATTGTTTCAAGACCAATTAATGAATTAAAGAACTTCAAGAAGCTTTGGTTTTTACCACATGAAACCAAGGTGGTAGAATTTGTTATAAAGAGAAACGATTTAAATTATGTGGTAAATTCAAAAAACCACATTGCATGTGGTACATATGGTCTTAAAGTAGGACCAAATTCTATTGATACGATTGTTAAATATTTTACAGTTAAGTAAAAGATTTAATATAGTAAAAAAAATAAGAAAGGAAAAGAAAATGAAAAAGATTTTATTATGTCTAGTATCAGTATTTGTATTAATTGGTATCATTGCTTGTAAGAATGAAACTAAATTACTTAGATTACAATTTGATACAAATGGTGGATCAGAGGTTGAAACAATCGAAGCTGAAGCAAATGCGCGTATTGATAAACCTGCTGACCCTACTAAAGAAGGTTTTACTTTTGGTGGATGGTATTCAGATATCGATTTAGTAGAAGAATTTGAATTCCCAGAAAGAATGCCATCAAAGAGTATGACAATCTATGCTGGTTGGAAAGTAACATTAACATTTGATTCTCAAGGTGGATCAAAGGTAGATCCAATTGTTGGTGATCCTGGATCTGTTTATGTAATGCCTGCTAATCCAACTCGTGATGGATATGTATTTGTGGGATGGTATTTAGATAAAGCATATACTACTAAATTAACATATGTAATGCCTCGTGAAAACGCAACAGCTTATGCTCGTTGGCAAGTATTTGAAGAAGGTTCCGCAATCGATCTATCTGGTGAATGGCTTGTTAATGATGCTGGCTCATATATCGTTAGTGAAGAAGCAGAAGGATATCGTATCACTGCTACTCCTGCTAAGGGTGAATGGAGTTATGTATTCAAGGTAATCGATGGTAACGCAAAAGAAAATACTACAGTTGTTGCGGTAGTAAAAGGTACTAAAGGTGTAACTGCTGTTCTAAAACTTGAAGGTGGTAATGCTGAAGCAGCTATTGAAACAAGTGTTGAATTCACCGGTAGTGATCAAAGAATTGAATGGACTGTAGAGGCAAAGAACTTAACAAGTATTGGTGGTCAAAAATTCTTAATCTTCTTAAATGGTGGAACAGCTGGATGCTCAGATACTCCTGAATTCTTAATTGTTAAGAGCTTAAAATTATATCGTACAATTGAAGCAGATGAACCTCAAAGAGCTCTACTATCATTTATGACTAATGGTGGTAGTGAAATTGAACCATATTATTTAGAACCTGGTTCTAATATCGATGCTCCACAAGATCCAACAAAAGAAGGATTCGTATTTACTGGTTGGTATAGTGATAAAGAATTAACTACTAAATATGTATTTGATAAGATGCCAAGCACTACTACAATCGTTTATGCTGGTTGGAAATTAGCAAATGAATTCCTAGATGATTGCGATCTTTTAGGTGGAACATTAATAGCTCTTGATGCTGATCAATATGAAATTGAAAATAATGAAGATTATTATTCATTTAAGAAGACATCTTCAGCTGGTGAATGGACATTCTTAGTACTACCAATGACTGGTAAACATTTAGCTGGTTATAATATTTTAAGATTAAATATTACTGGTAAGAAGGGTGAACAATTATTAATCAAGATTAATGATGATAATACACAAGAAACAACTATTACCTTTACTGGAAGACAACAATTATTAGAAATTCCATTTAGTAAAGATCTTGATCCAAATAAATCATTAGTATTCTGCTTAACTCCAGGGGTTGCAGGTGAATCAGGTGAAGTATTAATTGAAGCATTATTATATGGTAATTATCCAAGCTATATCAATATTCTTGAAGGTGAATTTAAAGCCTTAGATGAAGGTGTATATAATATTAGCCAAGAAGATGCAGCTCTTACTATTTCAAAGAATAGTTCAGAAAGTGATATCGCATATAGTTGTATCTTAACTAAATTAGAAGGTGTTAATTATACTCATTTTGATACATTACTAATCAGATTACAAGGTCCTGCTGGTGAAAAATTATTAGTAAAGATTAATGATAATAATGCTGCTGAGCATATGATTGAATGTGATGGTACTGAACAAGAATTCACATTTGAAATTGGCTTTGATCTAGATCCTAATAAAGCAGCAGTTGTATTATTTGCTAATCCTGGTGATAATGGTACTGGTAATTCATTTGTAATTACAGAATTATCATTCTTAATTCTTAATCCTCCAGTTCCAGCTGAAGATGATGAATTAATTAAAGTTGATCTATTAGGTCTAGAAATGAATGCATTAGACGCTGGTCATTATGAATTCAATAATACAGCTGAAGAATATGTATTTAATAAGACAGCTGCAGCTAGTGAATGGACATTTATAGTAGTTCCTATGACTAATCTTCCAATTGAAGATACAAATATCTTAAGAATGGAAGTTAAAGGAACTGCAGGTCAACAATTATTAGTTAAATTAAATGATGATGGTGCTGCTGAACATTACATTACCTTTAATGGTGAAACTCAATTATTCGAATTTGAATATAATGGAACCCTTAGTCCTAGTAAACCATTAGTATTATGTCTTACTCCAGGAGTTGCAGGTGTCTCAGGAAGTGTAAGAATTACTAAATTAGAATATGTAAATTATCATGTTCTATATCAAGTATTAGATCATGAAATTAAAGATAATTCTGCATATGAATTTACTTTAGCTGATGGTAAATTAGAATTAGCTAAAAAGACTACTGGTACTGAATGGGAATGCTTAATCATGGGACCAGACGCAAAAGTCAATGGCTTAATGGTTGAAAAGCTTGTAGCTCAAGTTAAAGGTCCTGCTGGTGAAAAATTAACATTAAAATTAAATGATGCATATGAAAATTCTATTGTATGTACTGGTGAAGTTCAAGATGTAGTACTAGATATCAATGGCTTACTTGATGGATCAAAGAATTTCTTTGTCTTCTTTGCTAATCTTGCGGAAATGGGAACTGGTAATAAATTTGAAATTACTAAGTTAGAATTAGTATTAAAAGATTTATTTGATGAAGGAGAAGAAGCTGAATATATTGATGTTGATTTAATGAATGGAAGCTTATCTGCATTAGATGCTGGTCATTATGAAATTACTACTACTGATACTTCATATACATTTAATAAAACATCTTCAGCTGGTGAATGGACATTCTTAGCTTTACCTATGACAGGTAAAGATTTAACTGATTTATTCGTTTTAAGAATGGAAATTAAAGGAAAAAAAGGTGACCAATTATTAGTTAAAATCAATGATGATGGTGCCGGTGAAAACTATATTACACTAAATGGAGAAAAACAATTATTTGAATTTGAATATAGCGGAGTCTTAAATCCAGCTAAATCATTAATTCTATGTCTTACTCCAGGAGTTGCAGGAGCAAGTGAAGCTGTAGTTATTACTAAATTAGAATATTCTAATTATCATACAATCTTAGATTTAATGGATAGTAAATTTGCAGAAAATAATGAATATGTAGTAGATTCACAACCAAATCAAATCACTATGAAGAAATTAACTACTGGTTCTGAATGGAATGCCTTACTTATTCCTGATACAGGTGTATATGGTGGCATTACATTTGTTAAATTAGTTGTTGAACTTCAAGGTACTTTAAATGAAAAAATTATGTTCAAGATTAATGATAATAATACTATGGAATTCACTCATCAATGTAATGGTAGTGTAGAATCTTTAGAATTTGAATTCGAATGTGTATTAGATCCTGCTAAAGCACTATTAGCTATTTTCTGTAATCCAGGTGAAAATGGTTCAGGAAATAACTTTACAATCACAAAACTTGAAATGATTGCTTCACTATAAAATTATTATTAATTACTAGGAGGATAGCCAATGACAATAAATGATCTTGCAAAATATTGTGGTGTATCCCGTGCTACTGTTTCATACGCATTAAATGATAGTCCAGAAATATCTAAAGAAACAAAAGAAAAAATTAGGAAAGCTGCTATTGAATTAAATTATTATCCAAGTAATTTAGCAAGAGGCTTAAAACATCATAAAACTAATTGTATCGCCATCTTTATAACTGGATTTGAAGGAACAGCTCATACTTTAATTCTATCAGGACTCGCAAAGAGCTTTGAAAGAAATGGTAAATATCAAATGCTCGTATCAATTGCGGATAAAGATGTATCCTTAGTAAGAATGAAAATGGTTGATTTAGCTGTAATTATGGACGCAAGAATGGAAGATGAAACCATTAGATCAATATCAGAAATTGTTCCTATTGTATGTTTTGATAAAAACATCATCGGTCATAACATCTATCCAACCTTTATCAGTAATATTGAAGCCATTCAAGATCTTACTTCTAATCTAATTGAAAAAGGATTAAAGAGAGTTGGATATCTCCTTGGATCATCTGCATCAAGTCATAACTATTTTCGATATAAAGGATATTTAAGAGCTTTAAAAGCCCATAATATTCCTTTAGATACATCAATTGTCTTTGACGCAAATGCCTTCACTAAAAATGCAGGTTATGAAACAATCAACAATGTCTTAAAACAAAATCCTCATAATCTTCCATTTGATGCGTTAGTATGTGGTAATGATGAACTAGCTATTGGTGCTATTAAAGCTTTAAAGGATAATGGCTATGATGTACCAAAAGATGTCAAAGTAACTGGCTTTGATAATACTCTTGAAGGAAGTATGATGACTCCATCATTAACTACAGTTGATGTCGATTGGGTTAAATATGGAGAAATCATGGGAGATTATGCATTTAAAATCCTAAAGGATGCTAGTTCTATTGATAATGACTATTTATTAATTGATACAACCATAATTGAAAGAGACTCTAGTAAATAATAAAAATAATACTCTAAAAGCTAAATACTTTTAGAGTATTTTTTATTAATAAATGATATGATTTATCATGGCAGATTTATAATAAAAAATCAAAAATCAATTTGACAAATCATATTTTATGTGTTATAATTATAGTGAGATGAATACTTACATCCAAAAGCGGTGTTTCCCAGCCATTATATGGGACCCAAAAAAGCGGTGTTTCCCAGCCATTATATGGGACCTAAAAAAGCGGTGTTTCCCAGCCATTATATGGGACCTTAAAAAAGTATTTGAGATGTATTTCATCTCTTTTTTTAATTTAAAAAGCATAAGAGGTATAAAATGAAATTATATATAGTGGAAGATGATTATATAACTTATTTAAAACAATTCGATAATAATGTATCTAATAACAAACATAATTCTAGGCCTTATGTAGGAATAATAATTTCTATTGATGAAATTAATTATTATGCCCCACTTGCTTCGCCAAAAGTAAAACATTTAAAGATGAAGAATCAAATTGATTTGTTTAAAATAAAAAATGGTGATTTAGGAGTTATTAACTTAAATAATATGATTCCTATATTGAAAGAAAATGTAAAAGAAATAAATTTTAAAAATTGTGATTTTAAATATTCTAAATTATTAAAAAAGCAATTAGATTATATAATTTTAAATTCTAATAAACTAATTAATAATGCAATTAAATTAAGAAATATAATTATTAAGAATAATAATGAATGCACAAATTATGAATTGCATTTAAAAGAAAGATGTACTAATATCTCGTTGTTGGAAAAGGTATATAAAGATTTTAAAAAATAATTATTTTATTTGTCTACTTTGGAGATATCATATCAATATTCATCACTTTAACTTCTTACAGGTATACTAAATCGCTTTAATTCTTTACAGCACTACTCTAAAAGCTAAATACTTTTAGAGTATTTTTTATTAATAAATGATATAATATATATAAATAATTAAAGGGAGAAATGACAATGATCTATCATTTTAATATTGGTCAAAGAATCATCACTAATTCTGTTATTAAAAATATTGAATTATCTAATATTGATATTTTAAATAATTATTTTAATCTTAAGATTCAAGATAATAATTTAAATCTAACCAGAATCTTAAATAGCAACACTAAAATCTATGGCTTAGGAGAAAATGTTAAAGGAATCAATAAAAGAGGATGTTATTTTATTTCCTTTAATACTGATGATCCTGAAATAACTGAAGATAGATCAAGTCTATATGCTAGTCATAATTTTATGATTATTAAAGATGTTAAAGAAACTATTGGTATTTTTCTTGATACTCCTAAAATTATTGATTATGATTTAGGCTTTACTAATCTAGATTTAATTAATATTAATACCGCAATTGGCCTTGATATATATCTTATAATAAATAATAATGAAATAGAAATAATTAAAGAATTTAGAGATATAATTGGTAAAAGTTATATTGCGCCTATCTGGAGCTTTGGTATTGCTCAATCACGTTGGGGGTATAAAAATAAACAAGATTTAGATGAAGTAATAAAAGGCTTCAATGAAAAAAATCTACCACTTGATATGTTATTTTTTGATATTGATTGTCTAGATGAATATCAAGATTTCACCTTTAATGATTCATTTTATCAAAATGATAAAATAAATAAAGAATATTTCAAATCATTAATAGATAATAATATTCACTTAATTCCAATTGTTGATGCGGGAGTCAAGATTAAGAATAATTATTTCATGTATGAAGAAATGATGAAAGAAAAAACATATTCTTTTGATAAGGATCATAATCCATATATAATTGGCGTATGGCCAGGAGATTGCCTATTACCAGATTTTTATAATAAAAAAGGTCGTTTAGTTTTTGGTAAAGGATATCAAAAATATTTAGATTTAGGTATTGATGGCTTCTGGAATGATATGAATGAACCAGCACTATTCTATGGAAAACAATATATCAAAGAATTAGGAGAACATTTAAGAAAATTAGATTATGATAATTTTAGTCATAAAGATTATGAAATAATTAGAGATAAGGTTCATCAAATGCCTAATAATCTTAATGATTATCATAATCTTTATCATTTAATGGATGATGGAAAAATCTATAATCATTATGATATTCATAATATGTATGGATCAAAGATGGTAGAAAGTGCTCATGAATATTTTGATATATATAATAAAGAACATAATCTAAACAAAAAATATCTCTTATTCTCCCGCTCTTCATTTATTGGCTCTCATAGATATAGTGGTATTTGGACTGGAGATAATGCCGCATATTGGTCCCATTTATTAATGAATATTAAAATGATGCCATCCCTTAATATGTGTGGATATATCTATAGTGGAGCAGATATTGGTGGCTTTGGTTATAATGCTAGTGAAGATTTACTTCTTAGATGGATGGCTTTTGGTATCTTTACTCCCCTATTTAGAAATCATACATGTAACTGGGTAAGAAGAAAAGATTATCATTTACTTCAAAGAATTGATATTATTAGAAATATCTTATCAATTAGATATAGTCTAATCCCTTATATATATAATGAATATATAAAATCAATAAATAATGATACGCTACTCTTTACTCCTTTATCATTTATCTATCATAATGATGAAAGATGTAATGATATCGAAGATCAATTATTAGTTGGTGATAGTATTATGATTGCGCCAATATATAATCAAAATAGTCATGGAAGAATGGTATATCTCCCAGAAGATATGTTAGAAATAAGAATGAAAGATGCTAATACATATCTTACAACTCCTTATAAAAAAGGCGATCACTATATTAAAATAGAAATAGATGAAGTCGTATTCTTCTTAAGAAATAATCATATCTTACCATTAACTAAAATCAAGGATATTAAAAAGATTAGAAATATTAAAGATTTAGATTTTAATGATTTAATTTTTATCAATAATAATTCTCATCTTAAAGAATATCAATTATATTATGATGATAATGATATTATTAAAGAAAAAACAATTAAATTATAAAACCTCTTTTATTTGATTATTTTTAAATAATATGATATAATTTAAAACTGAAGGAGAAATCAATTATGGATTTTGATAATAATATTACAGAACAAGAAAAAGTAAGAAGAGAAAAGATGGAAGAATTAAGAAACAAAGGAATTGATCCTTTTGGCCATCGCTTTGTTAGAACTACTAACACTCAAGAAATTAAAGATTTATATTTAGATAAGACAAAAGAAGAATTAGATGAAAATCTTCATCACGCATCAATTGCTGGTCGTATCGTTATAAAGAGACGTCAAGGTAAGATTGGTTTTATGAGACTTCAAGACCGTTATGGAACTATTCAAATCTTTATGCGTGCTGATTGTGTATCAGAAGAAGATTATGAATTATTTAAGGTATCTGATATCGGTGATATCATCGGTATTGTTGGTGATATCATTAAAACTCAAACTGGTGAACTTTCCGTTAGAGCAAGTCAATATGTTCATTTAACAAAAGCTCTTCGTCCTCTACCTGAAAAATTCCATGGTTTAACAGACCGTGAAGAAGCAAGAAGAAGAAGATATGTTGATCTAATTATGAATGAAGATGCTAGACGTGTTGCCTACCTTAGACCAAGAATCATTAGAGGTCTTCAAAAATATTTAGATGATTTAGGATATATTGAAGTAGAAACACCAGTTTTAAATCCAATTCTTGGTGGCGCATCTGCTCGTCCATTCGTAACTCATCATAATGCGTTAGACATGGATTTCTATTTAAGAATAGCAACTGAATTATATCTAAAACGTTTAATCGTTGGTGGTATGGAAGCTGTATATGAAATCGGTCGTTTATTTAGAAATGAAGGAATGGATGCTACGCATAATCCTGAATTTACTACTGTTGAAGCATATCTAGCATATGGTGATTTATCCGATATGATGGATTTAGTTGAAGGTTTATTTGTTAAACTTGCAAAAGATATCATCGGTAAAACGACATTTACATTCAATGGTCATGAAGTTCATCTTGATAAACCATTTAAACGTTTATCAATGGTAGAAGCAGTTAAAGAAGCATGCGGTATTGATTTCTTAAAGATTAATAGCGTTGAAGAAGCATTAAAGCTTGCGGAAGAACATAAGATTGAAATAGGCGAACATGAAAAGACTTATGGACATATCTTAAATAAATTCTTTGAAGAATATGCTGAAAAGACTCTAATTGAACCAACAATTCTTTATGGCCATCCAATTGAAATCTCACCACTTACTAAGAAGAATCCAAAAGATCCACGCTTTACTGATCGTTTTGAATTATTCATTGGTGAAAAAGAATTTGCAAATGCTTATACCGAATTAAATGATCCAATTGATCAAAAAGAACGTTTCATCAATCAATTAAAAGAAAAAGAATTAGGTAATGATGAAGCAAACGAAATGGATATCGATTTCGTAGAAGCTCTAGAATATGGTATGCCTCCTACTGGTGGTATCGGTATTGGTATCGATAGATTAGTAATGCTACTAACTGAAACTGATACGATTAGAGATGTCATCCTATTCCCTCACATGCGTAATAAAAATTAATTTAACATTATAAAACTGATAATTATTAATTATCAGTTTTTATTTTTATTTAGTTAAAAAAGTGCTTAAATAGAAAACCTCATAATTTTTTATAGAGCCCATAAAAGAATACCTTATGGTATTCTTTTTATTTTTAGTTATTGTAATGTATAGAAAAATATATTAACAAATAGTTAATGCTTAAATTTTATTCCTTTTTAAACTAGTATTTATTTATAATTAATATAAATCTTCTTGACAAATGAAATAATTTGTGATACAATGTATTACAAGAGGTGATAGTATGATTTCTATTAGAATGACAGAAGAAGAAGAGAATCTAGCTAGAGCATATTCAAAACTAAAAGGCATCACATTGTCTGAAGCAATTAAAAGTGCTTTTTTTGAAAAAATATATGATGAATATGACGTTAAGATTGCAGAAGAAGCCTATGAAAAATATAAAAATAACCCCAAAACATATACTTTGGAAGAAGTAAAAAAAGAATTGGGATTTTAATAATGTATAAAGTAGTATTTAGTGAAGAAGGAAAAAAAGATTTAAAAAAGCTTGATAAATACACTCAATTTATCATTTTGAATTGGATTGAAAAACATTTGAATAATTGTGAAAATCCAAGACAATTTGGTAAAGCACTTATAGCAGATAAAAAGGGGTTATGGCGATATAGAATAGGGGATTATCGAGTTTTAACATATATTAAGGAAAATGTGCTCATTATTTTAGTAGTGAGATTAGGTCATCGACGAGATATTTATGAATAATAAGCTACTATAAAGGAATACCTTAGGGTATTCTTTTTTAATAGGTATAGTTTATTTATAATAATAATAATTAATTAATGATATAATATTAGTAATGAGGTCATACTATGGATATTAAGACTAAAGAAGAATATATGATCCTCTTAAGTAAGGAATTAAAATATCTTAAGAAGGATGAAAGAAATAAAATAATTGAATATTATTATAATAAAATATCAACAGATATTGAATATGGTAGAAGTGAAAAAGATACATTAAATAGCTTACCAGATCCAGCTGATATCGCAAAAGAACAATATAATAAACATGGTATTAGATATCTAGATATTAGAAAAGCCCAAATGAAAAGAAGAGATATCTTTTCGAAAATCTTAAATAGCCTTTTATTATTATTTATTTTATCAGCAGAAATCTTTATTGCATATTTATTAATAAGATCAGATATTAAGATTATAAGCTTAGCTTCATCTTTAATTAAAATTTCTTTTGCTAAAAATTTAATAACGATTATTGCGATAATATTCTTTATATTAACATTAATTGTAGTACTAATTTATGCAATAGACTTATTCATTATCATTGATAATTCATTTATTATTAAGATCTTTAATTTTAATGAAGAACAAATTAATAAAATATCTAATTTCTCAATCAATGTCTTATTAGAAGAAAAATTTAAAATCAATAAATTATTATTAAAAATCTTTGGTGCTCTTGCTATTATCAGTTTAATCTTATTCATTGTATCATTTACAACCAAAGGATATTTATATCGTAGTTTAAATAATTATGCCTTAAATGAAGAAAGAATTAATATTGATAATTTTAATAATATTGATCTTAAATGTGGTAATATCAATATTGAATTGAATCATAATAGTGATGCTAATTATATCATCTATAAATATGAATTTAAACATGAATTAAATAATCAAATTCTTGATAATACATTAATGCTAGAATATGGTATGAGTAATACATATGATATATTAAATATCTTAACCGAACCTACTCAATCCTTAATCATTAATTTAAAGAGCGATTTTGATTTAAATAAATTAAATATTAAAATGGTTGATGGAAAAATTACCTTAATAGATTCAGCCTTAAATGATTTAGAATTAGAAATTGATTCTAAAACCGAAATTGTTTTATCTAAAGTAGATATCAATAATATTCAAATTAAAGCCAATAATTTATATTTTGGTATAACTGAATCAAATATTAAAAACCTTAAGGTTGAAGCTACAACAGGTCAAGAAATCATTGAAAAGAATACTACAATTGAAGAATTAAATATTACATCATCATCAGTTGTTAAATATAGTGAATCAAGTATTAATAATCTTAAAATGATTAATAAAGGTAATGTTACTTTTGATAAGATGAATATTAATAATTTAGATATGGAATCATCAATTTCTCAAACTACTATTAATGATACAATTATTAATAAAGGAACTCTTGCTTTCTTTAATAACTCATATCTTACAACTAGTGGTCTTCTCGCAAGAGAAGAATTGAAAATCACATCTAGTTCATCGCATCTATTATTAAATCATGTTAAATCAAAATTAATAGATTGTCTTGGCTCTAGTACATATTTATTCTTAACCGATATTAATCAAAATAAAGAGGGCTTTGAAGAATATAATATCTATAATGAAGAAAGTCAATTAATTACTAATATTGATGGTACTTTATCGAAAACAGAAATCAGTGATTCAAAGATTGATAATGTATTAATTACTCAAACAAGAGGTTATTTAATTGTTTCTAATTCTTATTTTAAATCTTCAATTGTTAATTTAAATCGTACCACTGGAACTAGCTTTACTAATCTTGATGGTGAAAAGATGGATATGTATGTCGATAATATTGAAGAATATCTTCGCTTTAAAGCTGATTCTAAAAAGAATATCAAAATCTATATCAAGAAGATTGATGCGTTAAGTAATGTATATCTTGAATATAATAATTCTGAATATGATGTTATATTAGATTTAGCTAGTGAATAAAAAATGAGATAGTTTAAAA
>ONHH01000022.1 GCA_900317575.1 uncultured Bacillota bacterium
AATCCCGTCCGGATCACCATTAGAGTTAAGTATATAAGTATAGCTGATACGTAAGTATTAGCTATTTTTCTTTTTAGCAAATTGTCAACAAATGATTTACATTTAAGAATTATTTGTTTAAGTTAATTAAGGAAGACAAACTATGGATGAAAAACTATACGAAATGATATTTAAGAGAAAATCATTCCATTTATTCTTAAATGTCGGCAACGAAAAGATAACACAAGAAGAACTGGATGATATCGATAATGCTTTTGAATGTTTAGAACCGCTTTACCCAAACATTAAAGTAAAGATGAGAATTGTTAAAGAAAACGAAACGACTTGTCATCGCAAAGCTGAATATTGTTTGCTCCTTTATAGCGAGAATAAAGACGGATATTTGCAAAACATTGGTTACATTGGTGAACAATTAGACTTGTATTTAGTTAGTAAGAATATCGGCACCTTATGGTTTGGCATCGGAAAAGTGGAAGAAAAAGAATTAGAAGGCTTAAATTATGTCATCATGATTGCTATTCGTAAGATTAGTGATCAAAGTGCATATCGTAAAGACATGTATAAAAGTAAGAGAAAAGATGTAGAAGAAATTTGGGAAGGTCCATTAATTGATGGAGTGAGCGATATTGTTAGATTTACTCCCAGTGCTTGCAATAGCCAGCCATGGTTAGTAAAAAACGAAGAAACATTAGATGTTTATCGCTATAAAAAAGAAGGCAAAAGAGGTATTATGCCTGCTAATGCGGTCAGCTTTTATAATCGTATTGATATTGGTATTTTTATGTGCTTTTTGGAACTTTGTTTAATTAAGCAAAATATCAAATTCACTAAAGAGTTATTCTCTGATTATGGCCTCCCTAATGAATTAACATTAAATGCCAAATATATAATTGAAAAATAAATAATAAAAACATTAAATTGTTTATGTCTGGTATAATTTTCGAGTATGAGCAATGTTCAGCTTATTATAGAAAACTGATTAAACTTATGTTTAATCAGTTTTTTAATTTATAAAGGTTTTAAAAATAAAAAATGAATAGATAAAATCTATTCATTCGTTTTTGGTTCTTGATAATCGATGGCTATTCGATCTTCGCCAAACATTTCTGCATATTCATAAGTATTAGGTCTTTCAAAATTTTTGAATTTTATAGGATTTGAATTATTAATGTTTGCTTTTTCAGCTACTTCAATATAATAATCAAAATATTTTTTAGGATATATTTTCATTAAATGACCAGTAATAAATTCATCAAAATCTAATGTTCTTACTCTTTTTAACATATTAATGTAGGTCATTCGATCAGTAGATTCTTTTAGGAATAGCCATATCGCATGGATAGCTGCATCACCAGTTAAAAGGAGCTTTTCTTCTTTAATTAATAAGCCAATGGATCCATGTGTATGACCTTCCATAGGAATAAGTTCTACATGCATATTTCCTAAATCAATAATTGTGTTTTCTTTAATAATTTTAGTTTGATTTGTTGATTCATTGATATATTTTTGTTCATCAAAATTTTCTGGTAGGATGTTTTGAAGCTTGGCTTCTAAAATATTATTAGCCCTTTTTTTAGGATTGTTGTGTTCTAAAAATAATTCATAATCTTTTTCGGGAACAAATACTTCATTAAATCTAAAATTACCCGCTGTATGATCCATATGGCCATGAGTATTAATTACCATATATGGAGTATTAAGATATTTCTCGACGATTTCTTTTGTATCATAGATTCCATATCCTGTATCTACTACTAATGAAAGTTTAGATCCTAGAATTATTGAAAAACATACTCCTAGAGGATCACGAAAATGATATAAAAAAGGTTTAGGATGAATTACTTTAAATTCCATAATTATTACCTCAATATTTTAATTGAAATTGGATTTACAAATCTATATCTATTATACTATATTTTGACAAAGAATATGTCGAAATTGATTATAGTTAGTCAAAATGATGATATTGCTTTTCATTATTTATTTTGATATATTAATAATATGAATATTATTATTTATCTATTATACATAATCAATTATTATTTAGTTTATTTATTATTAAAAAAATATAAAATTCTTAATTATAAAAATATTATTTTTTTAATAATTTTATCAAATATTTCTTTTATTAATTATTATTTTAATAATAATGGTTTAATCTTTTTAATAAATTATTTATTATTAATAGGAATAGGATTAATTGTAATAATTGATATAAAAGAAGAAATAATCCCTAGTTTTGGGCTGATTTTGATAATTATAAGTAAAATATTATTATTTATTAATAATAAACTATTTAATGAAATTTATGCATTTTCAGCTTTTATTACGAGTCTTTTCTTTGGTATAATTATTATTTTAATGATGCTTTTATTAAAAAAAGAATTAATGGGAATTGGTGATTTAAAATTATATGCTGTATTAGTTCTTAGTTATGAAATACCTTTTTTCTTTTATTTATTATTTATTTCTAGTACTATTGGTATAATTAATGTAATCATATTAAAACAAAAGAAGATTCCTTTTGGACCAAGTATTTCTATTGGATATCTTTTATTAGAATTAATGTTAATATAAAATAATAAATGTAGACACGATTGTGTCTACATTTATTTAATTCATGAATTTTAAGTTTTGTTATTATTCAGCTAATAATAGATTGCCTGTGAATAATGTAACAAAGAAATCTACGAAGCCTAGTAAACCACCAGTAACAAATACTAGAATTAACATAACAATGCTAACAGCATCTGATTTTCTAAGTAGAACTGATAATCTAACTAGAAGTTCGATAATAAAGTTAACTAGAGGGATGATTAATAAAATTAATTGAACAATTCTATTTAATCCCTTAAACCACTTATCAAATTCCATTTGGCACCTCCTGTTTTTAATATTATACTATTAAAATAAATATTTTTCAAATATATTAACTTAATTTTTAATAATTAGTTTTATTTTTTAATGAATTATATTCTGAATATAATTTTAAACATTCATCACGATCTAATTCATTAATTAATGATTCTTTATTTTCAAATTTTTCATAGAAGACTAAATCTCTAAAACCGATATGTTCAGTATCATTGATATTGCAGCCATAATAGATTTTATCGATATTAGCCCAGAGGATAGCACCTAAACACATAGGACATGGTTCACCAGTTGTGTAGATTGTAGAACCTGATAAATCAAAAGTACCTAAATGAAAGCATGCATCACGGATAGCTTCAAGCTCTCCATGGCATGTAGGATCCTTCTTTTTGACTACGCGGTTATGACCTCTACCGATAATTTGATCATCTTTAACGATAATTGCGCCAAAAGGACCACCATCATTATTATTAATTCCTTGTCTTGCTTCTTCAATAGCAAGTTTCATATATTTATTCATAATTACCTCGTTATGGTGCCAGTGGTCGGACTCGAACCGACACGTCTGATTAGGACAGTGGATTTTGAGTCCACCGCGTCTACCATTTCGCCACACTGGCATAGTATAATTATTATACCAAATTTTAATCTTTATTGCAAGAACATAGATACCTTTATTTTGAAAAAAAATTATTTATATGCTATAATTAATAAAAATGAGTAGGATGGATAAATTATGAATAAAGAATTATTTTATGATGAAATTATTAATACTTTTAAACAATTTGAAATAGAAGATATTGTTAAGATTAATAAGGGAGATCATCACTTTTTAGTACTTACAATTGATGAAGAAGATGATTTAAAAGAATATAAAATCATTATTGATTTTATGGATGATGATTATTTATCTATTTATACTTCTTTTAAACATAATGTAGTAACTAACAATGATAAGATTAATTTATTAAAAATAATAAACAAATTTAATAAAGAATCCTTTCTAAAATTTCAAGTAGATAATAAATATTTATTTATTAATTATAATCTTCCGGAATTAAATCAAGACGACTATGAAAAAGTTGTGAGAATTGTTTGTATTATTCCTAATCTAATTAAAGAATTTCACGCTGATTTTAAGAAATATATGGAGTAGCATATGAAAAAGAAGGAAAAACTAATTCCTAATCGTTTTTATTGGAGTATTTATATGCTAGGATCAAAGCTCTTAGCTAAAAATAAAGCTCATTATAAAATTAATAAAGATAATGATTTTTATAAGAGAGATAAGAAAAAAGGATCAATTGTTATATACAATCATGCATCTAATATTGATCATTTAATTTCAACTGCTTTCTTTGGCTCTACAAGAGTAAATTATGTTGTTACTCGAAGATTTGCGTATGTAAAGAGTATGCGAATAGTCTTTAAATTAGTTAATGCTATCGTTAGGGATCAATTTAAAGCGGATTTATCTTCAATTCTAAAGATGCGAAAGACTGTTGAAAAAGGTGGTACAATTTGTATTGCGCCAACGGGACAAGTATCAATTCATGGAGGAATGAATCCTGTTCATCCATCAATTGTTAAATTGATTAGAATGTGTAAAGTAGATGTTTATTGCCTACAAATGAAAGGTAATCATTTAAATTTCCCTAAATGGGCAGATAAAATTCATAAATATCCTGTTGATATTGATTGTATTAAGATTATTGATAGTGAGAAATTAAAAGAATTAAGTGATGATGAAATTTATAATGCGGTAGTTGAAAGCTTAAGAGTAATCGATATTGAAAAACAAAAAGAATTATTGATACCACTTAAAGGAAAAGAATTAAATAAAGGATTTACATCTACATATTATTTATGTTCTAAATGTAAAGAATTATATACATTAAAAGAAACAGATAATGATATTATTGAATGTAAAGCTTGTGGTAATCGTATTAAATATGATAAATATGGCTTCCTAGTACCAGTAGATGATAGTATTAGCTTTAAAGATGAATATGAATGGTATAACGCTCAAGAAGCATTAATTAAAGAAGGTATCATTAATCATACTTATAATAAGACTTCTAAAGTAAAATTGTATTCTAATACTTTAGATAATTTAAATCTTGAATATGTAGGAGAAGGAATATTAAGCTTTAATAGTGAAGAATTAGTATATGATGGTACATTTAGAGATGAAAATATCCATAAAGTATTTGATTTAAATAAAGTATATCAATTTCCTTTTAAACCATTAACTCGATTTAATATTCCTGATGATGATTGTATGTTTGAATTTGTTCCCGAAAACTTAATTGAAGTAACAGAATGGGGACAACTTGCAGGCGCAATCTATGCGGTGGTACATCAAGATGCCTAATATCACTACTAAAGTAATTGATTATGATGAATTTTTAAAAGGTATTGTTGTAATTAATAAAGAAAATTATAGCTTACCTAATTTAATTGTCGGTGAAGATGTCAATATCGATTTATCAAAGGATGGTAAAATAACTAGATATTTCATCAAAAATCCTTCCAATAATCGAATCAATCCACCTTGTCCAATTTATGATAAATGTGGTGGATGTAGCTTATTACATATTGAATATAAAGAACAATTAAAGATTAAAACGGAATATGTTGAAAAATTATTCTTTAATGAATTTGATAAAATATATGAAGTATCATCATGTATTGGAATGGAAGAAGCTCATTATTATCGAAATAAAAATCAAATAGTATTTAAGAATATTGGTCAAAAATTAATATGTGGATTCTATAAAGAAGGAACTCATGAAATAATAGATTATAATAAATGCTATATCCAAGATGAAATATGTGATAATATCATTCAAACAATTAAAGATTTAATGATTAAAATGCATTTTAAAGCTTATAATGAAGATAATCATAGTGGAATTATTCGTCATATTTTAATAAAAAGAAGTAAAACTACTAAAGAAGTAATGGTTGTTATTGTTACCGGTAGTGAATTCTTTCCAGGATCAAATAATTTCGTTAAAGCTTTAATTGCAAAACATCGAGAAATAACTACTGTAATTCATAATGTTAATACTAGATCCACTAGTGCTATTTTAGGTGAGAGAGAAAAGATTTTATATGGTAAAGGGCTTATTACCGATATTTTATTAAATAATAAATTTAATATTTCTAGTAAATCATTTTATCAAATAAATTCTATTCAATGTGCTAAGCTTTATACTGAAGCAATTAAACTTGCTAATTTATCAAAAGAAGATACAGTACTTGATGCATATTGTGGAGTTGGTACTATTGGAATTGTGCTTGCTAAATACGTAAAGAAAGTAATTGGTGTTGAAATAGTTAAAGATGCAGTTAATGATGCAATAATTAACGCAAAAATCAATAATATTAAAAATATTCATTTCTTTAATGCTGATGCATCCGAATTTATAAAGAATCTAGCCAAAAGAAATGAAAAGATTGATATAGTAATTATGGATCCTCCGAGAAGTGGTTCAGATCAAAAATTCATCAATGCAGTTTTGAGACTACTTCCTAAAAAAGTAATTTATATTTCTTGTAATCCATTAACTCAAGTAAGAGATTTAAAATTATTTTTAGATAAATATAATATTAAAAAGATACAACCTGTTGATATGTTTCCACATACTAAACACGTTGAAACTGTAATTTGTCTTTCACAAAAAACACAAAAATAAGGGTAAAATAGCCAAATATTAATAGATTTTAGGTAATTTATG
>ONHH01000056.1 GCA_900317575.1 uncultured Bacillota bacterium
CCAACTATTTCTGATATTTTATTGATATAGTTTTTAGCATTAGCTGGAAGTTCATCATAACTCTTGCATTTAGATACATCTTCATCCCAACCAGGAAGACTGATATAATTAGGAATACATCTTTCCCATTCACTACTTCTTGCAGGAAGTTCAGTAATAACTTTACCATCAAGTGTATATGATGTACAAATCTTTAATTCCTTAATTCCACTTAAGATATCTAGTAACATAATTGATAAACTTGTTAGGCCATTAATCATTGCGGAATACTTTAAGATTACTCCATCTAACCAACCAATACGACGAGGTCTTTTAGTAGTAACTCCATATTCATGAGCAGTTTCTCTAATATAATGACTGATTTCATCTTCAAATTCAGTTGGGAAAGCACCAGATCCTACACGTGTTGAATATGCTTTAACAACACCAATGATTTCTCCAATTTTAGTTGGACCAAGACCTGAACCACTTGATACACCACTTCCTGTTGTATTAGAACTTGTTACAAATGGATAAGTACCAAAATCAACATCAAGTAAAGCTCCTTGAGCTCCTTCAAATAAGATTTTTTTACCTTTCTTATATTCTTCATTTAGATAATAAATCGTATCTATAACATATGGACGAATGAGATTAGCTAATTCTAGATATTCCTTTAAGCTCTTCTCTTCATCAATAGGATGACCTCCTAAACGAATAATTTCTTTATTCTTTAGTTCTAATTTATCATGATAGATTTGTTCAAAATCACTTGATACAAAATCACCAACTCTAATACCACGACGAGCTACTTTATCAGTATATGTAGGACCGATACCTTTCTTAGTAGTACCAATCTTATTCTTTCCTAATTCTTCTTCATATAATCCATCTAATTCAAGATTATAATCAAAGATTACATGAGCACGATTAGAAATACGAATATTATCACAGCTAAAGCCTTGATTCTTTAATTCTGTTAATTCTTTTACAAAGCTTCTTGGATTAAAGACAACTCCATTACCTAAGATATTCATTCTCTTTGTATCAAAGATACCACTAGGTATAATATGTAAAGCATAACGCTTACCATTGAATTCAATAGAATGACCAGCATTATCACCACCTTGATATCGAACAACGATATCGGCTTTTTGACTTAAGTAATCAGTTACTTTTCCTTTACCTTCATCACCCCATTGAGTTCCAACTACAACTACAGCTTTTTTATTTTCCATATTTATTTCTCCAATCCTATTCTATGATAAATATAATCTATTTCTTTTAAGTAATAATCTAGAGTGAAACATGATTTAATTTCATCAATTGATAAATAATCTCTAATAGCTTTTGTATCGATTAATAAAGATTCAAAATCAAGATTTTCATTAAATGCTTTCATAGTTAAGCTTTGAATTAAATCATATGCTTGTTCTCTTGATGTCATTTTAGTTAATAATAGGGACAATACTCTTCCCGAAAAGATGACTCCTTTAGTAAGATAAATATTATCTAACATCTTCTTTTCATTAATTACTAGATTATCTAAGGTCTTCTTAAATCTAGTTAACATATAATCAACTAATGTTGCTGAATCAGCTAAAATTATTCTTTCAGCTGATGAATGAGATATATCTCTTTCATGCCATAATGCATTATTATCAAAAGCTACCATTAAATTAGCTTTTACAATTCTTGATAAACCACAAATATTTTCTGATGATATCGGATTCTTTTTATGTGGCATTGCGGAAGAACCTTTTTGACCAGGAGTAAATCCTTCTTGGACTTCATTTATTTCTGTTCTTGATAAGTTTCTAATTTCTATAGCAATTAAATTTAAAGTCGATGCTATTTGCGCAAGGCTTGATAAATATTCTATATGTAAATCTCTTGGTAGGACTTGAGTTGATATCTTACAGATTCCAAGATTTAATTCTTTACATACTTTTTCTTCAACAATTGGTGGAGTATTTGCAAAATTACCAACTGCTCCACTAATTTTACCGACTTCAATATTATTTCTTGAATTAAGAAATCTAATACGATTTCTCATCATTTCTTCATAAAATTTAGCAATCTTTAAACCAAAGCTGGTGATTTCCGCATGAATGCCATGAGTTCTTCCTATACATGGTGTCATCTTATATTTAATTGACAAGATTCTTAAAGTATCAATAAATTCATCTAATGAATTTAAAATAACATCATTAGCTTCTTTTAAAGTAATACTTTGAGCTGTATCAACAACATCTGTACTAGTTAATCCATAATGAATCCATTTCTTTTCTTCACCTAAAGATTCAGATAAACATCTAGTAAAAGCTATTACATCATGCTTAGTTACAGCTTCAATTTCATGAATTCGATTAATATCAAATTTAACATTTTGACAAATTTTTTCATAATCTTCTTTAGGAACAATTCCAAGTTCTGTAAATGCATGGGTAGCAGCAAGTTCTACAAGTAACATATTATGATATTTATGTTCTTCACTAAAGATATCCTTCATTATTTTTCTTTGATAACGTTCAATCACAATATCACCCCATTATACATATATATTATATCACAATTGTTTAATAAAATCTAATAAAAGAAAAGAAGCCTAAAACTAGGCTTCTATAACTCTTTAACTTTCATATAAATGATGGTTGGATTATAATAATAAATATCTTCATTTTCAGTATTTAATTGAATATCTTTAATTATTTTTTTATTTTCCAATGGAATTGTACATTCTTTATTCATAAACCAACCCTCAAATTCAAATTTATCATCAAGTATTGGATCAGCAATTGTTTCGATATATCCATCATCAATATCATCAGCATAATAAACATATCCATTTGGATATAGGTAAATCAAATTAGGATTTAGATATTCATAATCTTTTTTTGATAAATTAAATACTTTTTCCGAATAATTATCATCAACTACATATATATTATTTTTAAATTTATCAGGTATAATACTTGATGCATAATCATTGTTATTTAAAAATATCAATTTTTCAATATTTGGATTATTTTCAAAGAATTTCAAATCATCTAATTTAATTCCATAATCAAAGATTAATTTTTTTTGATTTTCTAGTTTAATTCCTTTTTTTAAACCAGTAACAATATATTTTTTATTAATATCAATTTTATCATTTATTATCTTATGATAATGATTTTGAATCATTATCGTCTCTTTATTAGAATTAATTGATTCAACATAAATATAATTTAAGAATTCATCTGAAAAATGTTCTTTTAATACTATTTCATCATATTCGAATGATTCCTCAATAGCATTTGACTTAGATTCACAGCTAATAACTAAAGATATAATCATTAAAAAAGAAATAACTAAAAATAATTTTTTCACATTATTTCCTCCCAACCTGCATATAAAATAGTTGGTTTATAATGATATATTGTTTCATTATTACTATTTATTTCAATATCTTTACTAATTACATAATTATCAAAATCCCATAATTCACTACATTCTTTATCTTTATACCAACCTGTAAATTTATAACCTTCTCTTACTGGATTTTGTGGTTGATATTTTATTATAGAATTATCATAATCATCAATAAAATATATTTCACCATTATAATTTAGGTTATAAATAGTATTGGCATATAAATATCTAAAATCTAATTTTGTTAAATTAAAATCTTGATTAA
>ONHH01000013.1 GCA_900317575.1 uncultured Bacillota bacterium
AATCCTCTTTAGATTATGTTCATTATTACCAATTATTTATGTATTTACTTCTTATATTATTAAAATTATAATTGCTTATAAAGATGTTGAATTACCATTCTTTGTTTATACATTTATGACAACGAAATCACCATTTGTTTTCTTTGTATTTGTTGTTATTTCATTATGGATAAAGAATCGTGAAAGAATATTTATGCGTCTAGGATTTAGTCGTCATGAGTATAAAGAATTCTTATTTACTAAACGTAATTCATTGTCATTTTCAATAAATCTATCATTAATTATAGTTTTCTTTAGTATTGTTGAAATCTTATTTATTATGATTAGCTTTCTTGTAATTGGAATAATATTAAAAATGGATTCATCAGTATGGACTCATCTTCTTGATTCTTTAGGTGTTGGTCAATGTTCTTCATTGATTATTGCTATACCAATTATTTTCTTGTATTCATATACAAGACAGCATAAGAAGAGCATTGTTGATATGTTTATTCCAGTCGGAGGAATTGTTTTAATTGTTTTAGTATATTTAGAAACTATTTATCAATTCTTACTTAATTTAATGAGTGGAAATTAAAATCGGGAGTGTGATATTAATGTTACAAAATATTTCAATTGTCTTTGATATAATTATGGTTGTTTGTTTTGGTGCTAGTTGGCCTTTTAATATTATTCGTAGTTTTAAAGCAAGAACTGCTAAAGGAACTAGTATTCAGTTTATGCTATTAATTGAAATTGGTTATATTGCCGGAATAATTTGTAAAGTATTATTAATGATTGAAAATGGAGGCTTAACTTGGTTAGGTTATATCGCATTCAGCTTTTATATCATTAATTTATTAATGGTCTTAACTGGTATAATCATCTATTTTAGAAATAAAAAATTAGATAAATTAAGAGAAATAGAAGGAAATAATCATGAAACAAACAACGATTAATCGCATTAAAAAATTTATTGATGATCGTAATTGGGATCAATTCCATTCTCCTGCTAATCTAGCCAAATCAATTAATATTGAAGCAGCAGAATTATTAGAATGTTTTCAATGGGATGAAGAAAATTATAACCTTGAACATGTAAAAGAAGAATTAGCAGATGTAATAATTTATTCATATGATTTATTAAATAAACTTAATCTAGATATTGATGAAATAGTCAATAATAAAATAGATAAAAATGAATTAAAATATCCAGTAGATAAATCTAAAAACAAATCAACTAAATATAATGAGCTATAAAATTCAGGAATTTTCCTGAATTTTTATTTTATTTTACTAAATTTTTACAAATTGCTTGTTTTTTTTGCTATAATGATAATTATAAAAGCGTTTTCATAAGTAAGGAGGAATGAAATGAAAAATAAAGTATATGAAAAACCTGTAATTGATATTATCATTATTGAAGATGATATCATTACAATCAGTACTATAGATTATGGAAATGTTCCTGATAGTGAAGGAGGAGCACCATATGAAATGGTTTAAGAGAATAACTGTTTTATTATTTATAACTTTAGCCATTTCTGCTTTTCTTATTACAACAAAAGAAGTAAGAGCGGATGATGAACCTACTATAACAATGACAGAAGGTGCAGCTATTAGAACTGCAAATCCAGCTGGTTTAAGATTTACTGCATCTGTAAGTGGTAATTTTGGATTAGAAACAGAATATGGAATTGCTTTTGTTAGAGGTGAAAAATCAAAAGCTGAAATGATTAATAGATTTGAGGCAGGGACAACAGGAAATGTAATACTAAATCCAAGTGCTGGAGAGATGTCTGCATCGGTTGTTAATATTCCTGTTGAAGCTTTTACTAATGATATCACTGCTTTAGCTTATGCAATTGATGGAGGTACTAAGTACTATTCATCTAATGTTGTTACAAGAAATATCTATGAAATTGCAAAAATGACTTATGATGGTGGATTTAGTAACGATTTTATTGAAGATATTTTAGGTGAATATCATGAAGTGACATATCACTATAATGGGCCATTAATTGGTTATGCATCATTAGCTGAAATGGAAGCAGATTTTATTGCAGATTTTAATGCAACTACTGGTAAATCATTAGTAAATGCAGGAGCAATTTATAATTCTGCAGGTACAGGATTTGCAACTTTCTTTAATGATCCAGTTATGAATGCTAAATGGGTTTGGTTAGTTGATGGATTAGAAGCTTTAAGAAAACAAGGATATGGAAACCATTCAATTTGTACTACTGCATATGCACATGCAAAGGCAATGGCAATGGAAGAAACTCTTGATGATAATATTGTTTTCAGACAAAATATTCAAGGCTATTTCACTAGAAGTAGAGTTGCAACATATTCTGGTTTGGCTGCAATTAATTTTGGGTTAGTAGAAGTTCGTGAACAAATGTTTTCAACAATGAGGGAATCATTCGTTGTTAGGAATAACTCAAGTTTATTAACAAATCCTTCAAGAACCGGATATAGTTTTGATGGATGGTTTACAAATTCAACATGCACTACACCAGCTGTAAACGTTGGTGAAAGTATTACTGATATTTATGCAAAATGGTCATTAGAATTCTATTCTGTAACATATATGGATGGTGAAAATGTTCTTGATTTGGGCTCAGATTATTATGACTATTTAACAACATTGAATTTACCTAATTATGTTAAAGGTGGCTATTCATTTGATGGATGGTACGATAATCCTTCATTCTTGGGAGATCCAATTACTTCAATACCAGCATTTTCATCAACAGGTGATAAAGTATTCTATGCTAAAACAACAAAAACTTCAAATGAAGCGGTAAATGTAGTTCTTAATACTAATGGTGGATTATTACCTAAAGAATATGCAAATTTTAATCCATTATACACTTTTAATGTAACAACTTATAGTAATACTGGTAATGCATCTGGAATATATTTGTGCTCAAATGCTGTTGTATCAAATAATAGTTTAAGATGGCAATACAAGATTTTATTAAAATATATTTCAGCTATTGATGCATATGAAATTGTTGCAACTGATGCAGCTAAAAAATCAGCTAATGCTACAGCAGAAGATGCTGGAGTGACATGGACACATGCATTAGCAAGTTCAAGCACAGATATGACTAATCAAGTATTTGTTGGTCAAATTATTTCACTAAGTGTAGATGAAATATCACTTAATATGGATTCTTTTGAAGCATATGTTGAAAGATTGTCTGCATACCAAGAAAGTGATGAATTAGTTCTTACATTAGAAACGGCTTTACCTACTCCATATAGAGAAGGTTATACATTCTTAGGTTGGAGAAATAGTCAAACTGGTTTACTTGAAACATCATTCCCTGGATACTTAGTAAATCCTGGAGATATTACTTATACAGCTGAATGGGAAGCTAATTGAACTTCTAGTGATAGAATAGATTTAACTAAAATAGAATTAGATAGTTTATTTGGTTCTATCACTAATGTTACAAATAATTTAAGTTTACCTTTAAGCAATGCTATATATGGAACTACTATTAGTTGGTTATCATCTAATACATCTGCTATTAGTAATAGTGGAGTATTAAGTGTCCTTTATGTAGATGAAGTTGTAGTGCTTACTGCTACTATATCTTATGGATTAGATTCAGATATTATTGAATTTGAAGTTATTGCTAAAGCAAAATATAAATCATTGAATGCTCCGATTGCATCTAGTTATATTTATACTAATTATTCACT
>ONHH01000017.1 GCA_900317575.1 uncultured Bacillota bacterium
AAGAATCAAAATATTGTAAAGAGAGAAAAGATCGCATTAATATGTATTATATTATGAAATAAGGTGAATATATGAATAAATTTATGATTAAAAATGTTGATGAAATGAGTGTTGATGAATTAATTGGTCAATTAATTATGATTGGCCTACCTTATGATTATTTAGATGAAAAATCTAAAGAATTCATTAAAGATTTTCATATTGGTAATTATATCTTATTTGCGAGAAATTATACTGATTCAAAGCAAATGAAGAAATTTAGTAAAGAATTATATGAATTAACAACTGATATTACTGGCTCATTTCCATTAATATCGATTGACCAAGAAGGTGGAATGGTTACAAGATTATTTAAAGATGTAACATTTCCAGCTAGTCCAATGACAACTTCCGCAACATCAGTTAAAGATGCGCCAAGAATTACTGGTGAGATTATTGGTAAAGATATGTTAAAAATGGGAATAAATTTAAATCTTGCGCCATGCATGGAAATCAATCATAATCTTGCTAGTCATTTAGTTACTGTTAGAAGCTATGGTGGTAATAAAGAAATAATTCGAAAGAATGCGGGATTGTTTATTCAAGGTTTACATGATGCGGGAGTACTTGCATGTATGAAACATTTCCCTGGAGCTGGTAAAGCATCAAAAGATTCTCATTTAGAACTACCAATTATTGAAGAATCAATTAAAGATTTAAGAAATGAAGAAATGTATCCATTCTTACATAATTTAGAAGCTGATTCATTAATGAGTAGTCATTGTCTATTCCAATCATTTGATACTTATCCAACTACTTTATCTCATAAATTATTAACAGAATTCTTAAGAGATGAAATTCATTTTGAAGGTTTGATTATCTCTGATGGAATGGAAATGAAAGCTATTCTTGATAATTATGGTATTGGGAATGGTAGTGTAATTGCGCTAAAAGCTGGTTGTGATATATTATTATTATGTCATGAATATGATCAACAATTAGAAGCTTTTCATGCGGTAAAAGATGCTTATAATCAAGGAATTATTACACTTGATGAATTAAAGGATAAAGTAAGAAGAATAAACCATTATAAAGAAAAACTAATTAATGGATTAAATAAATACCTTGATTTTGATCATGATTATGAAATAGTAAAAGAAGAACATCTTTTGATGGAAGAAATCGTGGATAAGTCTTTTACAATTATTATGGGAGAAGCTCCTAGTATTAAAGAAAGTACTTTAATCTTAACACCACCTGCTAGAGTTGCAACCATTGTTGAAGACGAATTTGGAAAAAGAGATCTTACAACAATTTTAAAAGATGAATTTCCACAAGTTAAAGTAATGGAAATGCTAAATGATAAATCAAATGAAGAAGAAATTCTTGATTCCCTTGAAAATTATGATCAAATAATTATTTATTCTTATGATGTTGCATATAATCATCAACAGATGGATTTAATTAATAAAGTCCTAGAAAAGCATCATAATACTTATGTGGTATCTTTAAAAGGTCCTATTGATCGTCAATATTTTAGTTATTTAAAGAATTATTCATGCTTATATGAATATACTCCTAATAGCATTAAAACTATTGTTAAAGCACTTCATAATCAAATTAAATATGAAGGAAGACTTCCAAAATAAAAAATATAGTAAAATATTAAGCTTATTCAATTAATTACTAAGAAAGTATGCTTTCTTAAATAAAACAAAGGACTAAGTTCTGTTTATTTAGAACTTAGTCCTATTGTTATTTTTTAAATTTTAAATGATTACTTTATTTTAATTATTTGAATTAGAACTTATTCTTGAATTAATAAGAATTTCAAGGATGAATTGAACTAATCTTAATACTTCAACGATGAAATCACAAATATATGCAATAATATATGTCTTGAATACTTTAACTACTGCTGCTCTTTCTTCTTCATTTAATAAATGAGTTTCATCTATGATTTGTAGAGCGATTGTTTGTGCTTTCTTTTCAACTGGAATATTTAATAATGTTACAATGAAACCTGATGATAGAATGATTCCGGAAATAATTAAACCAATGATAGAGAACACTCCAAATGATTGGAATAAGATAAAATCAATAATTGCGGAAATAAGAATTACCGGAACAAATAAGAATGGACCAAATAAACCAATGATTTGGAAGATGTTTCTAGTTTTAGCCATTTTAACATCATCTTCACACATTTTTGCGATACCAACTTTTTGTAAAGCAAGACCGACAGCAGTTAAACTATCTTTATTAGCAATTGTACGACGTAAGAAGATAGTTTTTTTAGTAATGCTGTAGCAGTTACCAAATACTAAAGCTCTAATAAAATTTGCTTTCTTAACTTGAATATGATTAAGACCTGCACGATCAAGAGCATCTCTTGCTACTTCAAAGCTTTTTTTACCAGCTGAAGTTTTAATTCTATTCGTAGACATGTAATTAAAGAATACTCTTAAATGCATTACAAGGGCAACTGCAGCCATTATTGCAAGTAAAACAGATACAATAATATATGCAACCGCAAGTCCTGGTTCAACCCCTTTTTCAGTTAAAGAATCAATAACTTGTTGAATAATTTCTTTCATAAAATACCTCCATTTTTATTATAATTATTTAATTCCTTTATATTATATCATTTTATAACTTTTTTTTATCAATAATGCTAATGTAATGTCATTATTGATTGATTTTTAATTGATTATATAGTACAATATAAGTAAGAGGTAATAAAATGATTAAGAAAATTATTAAGATAATTGGTATCTTTGTTTTAACCATTATTGTTTTATTTGTTGGATTGATTGGTTATCTTGCGGTAACGGAATTTAAGCCAGAAGAAATAATGAATTTAGAAATTGAAAATAAACAATCAACTAAAGTAAATACCGATGATGAATATAAAATGATGATTTGGAATTTAGGATATTGTGCTTTAGGAGAAAATACTGATTTCTTTATGGATGGTGGTAAGATGGTTAATACTGCCACTAAAGAAGAAGTAATTAATAATTTAGAAGGTATTACTAAGACTATTAAAGATGAAAATCTAGATTTCTTGATGCTGCAAGAAGTTGATGTTTCTTCTACAAGATCTAAGAAAATTAATGAAGTAGAATATATAAAAGAACATCTAGAAGTTTTTTCTTCAAGCTTTGCTAGTAATTTTAAAGTAAATTTCTTACCTTATCCGATTCCACCAATTGGTAAAGTATATAGTGGAGTTCAGACTTTATCTAAATATGAAGTAACTGATTCATTTAGAAAGAGTTTACCAGTTCCTTTCAAATGGCCAGTTAGTATGGTAAATTTAAAGAGATGCTTGAATATTTCTTATCTTCCTATTGATGGTAGTGAAAAGAAGCTTGTTTTAATTAATCTTCATTTAGAAGCATATGATGATGGTGAAGGTAAGATAGAACAGACTAAAGTCTTAAAATCAATCCTTGAAGATGAATATGAAAAAGGTAATTATGTAATTGCTGGTGGTGATTTTAATCAAACATTTAAAGATTATAAAGATGTTTATAATAGTGATAATGCACCATGGAAGCCAGGAATTATTGATTTAGATGATTTTGATCATTTCCATCCAGTTGCGGATAGTTCTTATCCAACTTGTAGATCACTTGAAACAATCTATAAAGGAAGTAATAAAGATACATTTAATTATTATTTAATTGATGGCTATATAATATCTGATAATATCGAATTAGAAGAAATTCATACATTGAATTTAGATTTTGTATATAGTGATCATAATCCAGTAGTATTGAATTTTAAATTACATAAATAAAAAGAACCGTTAGGTTCTTTTATTTTTTCTTCTTATATGAATGATTCTCTTTTCTATTATTCATAGAATTGATTAATAATTTAAAGCCAAACCAAATAATTACAAGACCAATAAATAATCTAATCATCATTAAAGCATCAAGACTTGTAAAGATAGCTTTTTCAATGCTTGATACATCATCACTTCGATTTTCAACAATACTTGAGAATAAATCAGATAAGTTTTGAAGAGTAAAGATTACTCCAACAATACTTAGAAGAAGAGCTGAGAAACGGCTACTTCTTGTTTGTTTAGCAGAATAAATGCTTCGCATTGCGTCAGTATTTCTTTCTAATCTTTCAATATCTTCATCGATATTGAAATGTTCACGCATCACTTTTAAAACTTTATTTGATGTGTTATAATTAGATCTTACACTCCAGAAATCAAGAGTTAAAGAATATTCTTCATAGATTTTATCAATAGAATCAAGAGTATTTTCGGCAAATTGGATTCGACTGCGTTTTTTCTTAATTGATCCACTATTAGTTTGATAATAATTGATAAATTTAGAAATTTGCGTTGATGCATTTTCAATTGCCGAATCTTCAAATTGAATCATTAAGAGATAGAATAAATCTACAACCGCAAAATCTACTCTTTCAACTATATAATCTTTATACGTTTCATTATAAAGTAAAGCTGTTACTTCACTATAATAGCTAGAAGCATAATCATAAATAGAATCACCATAAGGCTTTTCTAAATATTCAGTGATATCAGTATCAATAATCTTACCTAATTCTTCGGAATCAGTATAGATACTTGTTGCGTATAAAAAGCCAGCTTTGATATGATTAAAGGTTTGTTTAGTTCTTAGATCATCAGGATCAGATAAATTAGATGAAATAATTAAATGACGAGCTTTACCTACAATCTTAATTGCCCAAGCTTCTTCAATAAATTTATAGAAATTCATGAATTTTATATTATCTTCTTCATGAAGAAGGTATGGATAATTATTAATCATTTCTGGAGTTGCTTTAATCTTTAAAGTATTACGACTAATTTCATCGAGATAATCACCTGGTTTATTCTTAACTGCTAAATTGCTCATTAGAAGAACAGCAGTATGAGTATCTTCATCGCATAACGCAATTATTCGAACAGGAATTGGGGGATTTTCGGCTAATTCGATAGAATGCTTTATATAATAATTATAATGATTTTCTTCAGTGGTAATAATAAGGTATGTTCCTAAATCAAAATGTTTAATTCTTTTATCAAATTTATGAACTATCCGGTTTTGATTGCCAAATTCAAAATTTTCTTGGAAACCAAGACCAGTTAAGATATTATTAACCATGAAATTATTTTCATTAACTTGATTATTTAATAAAGCTTGGATACTTTCATAGCGAATAGGAATGGCAGTATAGATATCAGAAGCCATATAGTCTTCCGCAATTGTACCATCATCTTCAAAATGTATTTTTGTATTAGGACAAGTATTATCATCTTGTTCTTTATCAGCATAGAAGAAGAGACCTTGATAATCAATTCCATCTTGTTTAATAATTCTATTGCCTTCATAAACATTAAAAAGGTTAAAAGTAACTTCAATATCAAAGAAGAAGTCAAAATTAATTTCTTTTATCAATGCTGCTTCACAGCTTCCACCAAGATTACGTACAAAATAGTTTTGATCTTTTACAGGTTTCATACCATTTAATTTAATTTTAATATAATCTTGCCCTTCTAATTTTTCCGAATCAAGTGGAAGAATAAAAGGAATTAATGGTTTACGATTATCATCAAATACTTCAATTAATTTAGGATATCTAATGATTGAATAAAGATGTGGGTAATGCTTATGCGGCATAATATGATTGAAGAAGCGTGCCTCTTCAATATCATAAGCAGTAGAAATGAATTCAAATTGATTCTTTTCATTTAATTGATTATAATCAAATTCCATATCTTTATAGAAAATAAAATTATATTCAGGATAACTATCTAAGATATTTTGAACAATATTATCTTCATCAAACCAGTTTTCAATATCTTCATCTGTATAAAGAATAAAAGTAGTTGGTGTGATGTGAATAATTTTATTATACAAATAATTTAAAAATTTCTTTGAATCATCAATACCTACGATTAATTCTAATAAATCACGATGTTTTATTTTACGAATAATTTTTAATGCATCAATAGCGCATAAGAATTTATTATCTTTTTCTAATATAAAATAATCTTCATCTTTAATTAAATGATCGATTAATTTAGTAGTATTAAAGATTTTACCGCAAGATGCTAATTTTTCCTTAATGTTTATCAATTCTAAATCTCCTTTACATAAATATAATATTCTGCGTTTTCTCCACCATAATTAGTTGGCATTGTTTGATATCGATAATATGAATGTTTTTCATAATATTGATAATTAGAATAAGTATCGGTATAAAGGTAGAAACAAGTCTTATTTAAAGTTTTTAGATGTTCAATAAATTTATTTTCTAAATTCCTACCGATTCCTAAACTGCGATAATTTTTATCGACAATGAAGAGTACTAATTCATTATCTTCCTTATCATACATTTGATGCATTTTCGAATCTAATTTATGCTCTTCCTTATAAATTCTTAGTCCCCTTCTACCAACTTTCGTAAATAACATTCTAATGCCTGTTAGAAATAATTTACATTTGTTAATAAAACGATGTTTAATTCTTTCTTTTTCACATCTACCAAATAAAAAGCCAACTAATTTATCATTTTCATAGGCGCCAATTCTAAATGAGGAATTAGACATATGCATATATAAATAGCCAATAGAATAAATGGATATTTTAGGTTCAGATTGTTTGACATCATTTTTGATTTCTTCTAGATAATCACCACTAAACCATGCTTCTGTAATTAATTGTTTAATTCTTTTATAATCTTTATTTGTAATCTTATGGTATTCAATTGACATAATCTTACCTCTCAATTTATTATATCATAAAAATTACTTAATTAGTATGATTATGATTTTAATGGATAATAATCTTAATACATATTAAGAGATAATAATAAAAAAATATAGTATAATATAATGAATATTAATAAATATTATTATCAAAAGGATTCAATTATGAATGAAACATTAACTTTAATTTTATGCCTAGTAATTCCTTTTATAGGGACTACTTTAGGTTCTTTAACTGTTTTCTTTGTGAAAGATAAATTAAATAATCGCGTGCAAAAATCTTTAATTGGCTTTGCGGCTGGGGTTATGGTGGCTGCATCGATTTGGTCACTTCTTAATCCATCAATTGAGCAATCTAGTTCCATGGGTAAATTGAGTTTTTTACCAGCAGCTATTGGCTTTTTTGCGGGGATTTTATTCTTATTATTGTTAGATAGTTTAATTCCTCATATGCATCCTAATACAAATCAAGCTGAAGGCTTGAATACTAATAAGATGAAAAGAACTACAATGATGGTTCTTGCAGTAACATTACATAATATTCCTGAAGGAATGGCTGTAGGTGTTGTTGCGAGTGCTGCATTCTTTGGCTCCAAAGAACTTGCTATTTCTTCAGCCTTTGTTCTTGCTATTGGAATGGCTATTCAAAATTTCCCAGAAGGAAGTGTTGTATCGATTCCTTTAAAGATTGAGGGTGAATCTAAGAAGAAAGCTTTCTTACTTGGTTCTTTATCTGGAATTGTTGAACCTCTTGCGGCAATTATTACTCTTTTAATTACAACTTTAATCACTTCAATTCTTCCTTATATTTTATCATTTGCCGCAGGTGTAATGATTTATGTTGTAGTTGAAGAACTAATTCCTGAGACTCAAGAAGGAGAACATACTAATTTATCAACCTTATTTTTTGGAATTGGATTTGTCATTATGATGATATTAGATATCGTATTTGGTTAAAATAATGTAAAATTCTTGTAAAATATTTTTTTTACGATATAATGCTAGAAAAATAATTTATTAAGAGAGAAATTATGAGAATTAATAAAACTTTGTCAAATATGGGCCATAAAAAAACATGTTATTGTGGCCATGAGCAAAATGAAGCACATACGATGTTTCATAGTGGAATCTTTGATGTATGTTCATTATACAATTATAGAGTTAATAATGGAGGATTTAACCCAATTAATAATGAGGAGGTATTAGAATGATGAAAAAAATAATGATTTTGTTAGTTCTTGTAATGAGCGTATTTATGTTTTCTTCATGTGATGGAAAAGAAAGATATCATTTAAAATTAAAAGTCATTCCATCTGAATATATGAATACGGTTATTTATGAAATAGATTATTATAGAGCTATTGATGAATTAATTACTATAGATGATTTTTTAAGACCTTTTAGAAATATTTGTGGTGATAATTCAATGTATCAAGGTTATAATTTATATTATAATTCATTAGATAAAAAAATTACTTTCCCTGATGGTGGTTATATCGATGAAGATTGTACCATTTATATAACTTATCTTAAAACATCACCTAATCTAGATAGTGAAGAATTTGGTAGCTTTGAAGATATTTGTGCTAAAAGAGATTATGTTGTAACATATTATAAAGAATATGAAAATGAATACAAAGGAAAGAAATATCAATATCAAAATGTGCTTGTGTTAAAAGATATCAATAATATGTTATACATTAAAGAATTAGATAATGATTATATAACAGAATCAGATGTATTATCTTTCTTTAAAGATGCTTTCATTCATTTCTATTTTCAAACACAAATAATTCCTTTGCACACTGAACCAACTATTTTAGATGGACCATATTATTATGATCAATATGATTCTGAATATGAAGCACATATATTGACTGATTATGATGGTACTAATTATACAATTAGCCAAATCAAAAATTATGAAGCACCGCATGAAAGAATCGATGATAAAGTGATATTAGATTCAAATATTGATAAATTATATTTTCAAATATTTCCTACATATTTAGATGCATCTAATTGATGCATCTTTTTATTTGAAAACACTTTCAAAATTATTACTTAATCAATTGAAAAATTCTTCATTTTATAGTAAAATATGAAAGCAATATAAAAAAAGGAGAAGAATATGAAAGTAAATGCACGTAATAAGTGGTCTTTATCAATTGGCTGTATCGGTAGAGACATGACTTACACATTAGTAAGTCTATTCTTACTTACTTATTTACAATATACAGGTTTATTTACATCTGCTCAATTTGGTGTAGTAACAATAATTATTGTATTATGTAGAATTTGGGATGGTATTAATGACCCGATGATGGGAACTATTATTACTAATACTAAATCTAAATTTGGTAAGTATCGTCCATGGGTTATGATAGGTGCTGTATCTAATGCAATTATCTTAGTCCTATTATTCTCAGTCCGCTTTGATACAAGCGTAATGAATGGTTGGTTAAATGTAATATTTATTGGCCTAATGTATCTATTATGGGGTATGTCATTCACCATGAATGATATCGCATATTGGGATTTACTTCCTGCTTTAACAAATGAAAAGAAAGAAAGAGATACTTTAACAACATTAGTTGCGGTATTCGCATCTTTAGGTGCTTTCATTTCTGGTGGTTTAATTCCAATTATTACTCCAGGTAATATGATTTTCATGTATCGTCTTATTTCAATTGCATGGGCAGCAATTTTCTTAGGCTGTCAATGCTTAATCTTCTTTGGTGTTCATGATAATAAACAAGATAAATTTAAATTACCAGTAGAAGAACAAGACAATAATGATGAAGAAGAAAAAGTAAGCTTAAAAGGAATGGTAAAGATTCTATTTGGTAATAAACAATTATTAGTTATGGCAGTAGTTGTATTATTATATTCTTTAGGATCTGCAATTCTTAATGCTTTTGGGCAAAATTTCTTCTATTCTAAATTTGGTTATTTAGGTGATAGCGAGAATTTAGGTGGATCAATGATGACTATTTTTACCGTTATTTATGCGGTTGGAACTCTAGTATCACAAGCTCTATATCCTAAATTTGCATCTAAATTTAAACGTAATCAATTAGTTAAATATTCAATTATCTTACTTGCAATTGGCTATATAGCTTTCTTCCTATTCGCTAATATCTTAAGTGGAATGATTTGCTTCATCGTATTATGTGTATTAGGTATTTTTATCTTCGTTGGTCAAGGTATTTTCTATTTAACAATGCTTGTAATGCTTACTAATACTATTGAATATGATGAATGGCAAACAGGAAAAAATCACTCAGCAATTGCCTTTACTGTAAGACCATTTATGGTAAAACTTGCTGGTGCTATTCAATATGGAGTAGTTGCGTTAACTCTAATTATTAGTGGATTATATGCGGTAACAACTAAAGTAAGTGATATGGAAGTTGCAGTAGGCATGTATAAAGAAGCTGTAAATCTAGATGATGATGCATATGCTGAAAGAATTGATGAAATTAATGAATATCTAATTGAAAAAGAAGTACCTGAAGCAGTTAAAATTGAATTTAATGCGAAAGCTGTAGCTGTAAGAAGTGGAATTGAAGCTGATAAAAATGCTCCAGCCAATGTTCTTGCTAAATATGGTGATGAAGTATATGTAGCTAAAGGATGGCAAATTTGGGTATTAACAGGAGTAATGTGTATTTTACCTATCATCCTCTTTGTTATAGCTGTAATGGTACTTAAGAAGAAATACATTATCGATGAAGAAATGTATGAAAAGATAGTTAGAGAAATTAATGAACGTAAAGGAATAACTGCTGAAGTACAAGAACCATTAGCAGAATAAATAAATTATGAAAACAAATTGGTTTAAAGATGCAATAATCTATCAAATCTATCCACAAAGTTTTATGGATAGTAATGATGATGGTATCGGTGATCTTAAAGGTATTGTATCAAGACTTGATTATTTAAAAGATCTTGGTATTAATTGTATTTGGCTTAGTCCAATCTATAAATCGCCTATGGCGGATAATGGATATGACATTTCTGATTATTTAGATATTAATCCTATCTATGGAAAAATGGATGATTTAAAATTATTAATTGAAGAAATGCACAAACGTAATCTTCGTTTGATTATGGATTTAGTAGTAAATCATACATCAGATGAACATGAATGGTTTAAAGCTGCAAAAACAAGTAAAGATAATCCCTACCATGATTATTACATTTGGAGGGATAAACCAAATAATTGGACGGGCTTTTTTGGGGATAAGGCTTGGACATATAATCCTGAAACCAATGAATATTATTTACATTTATTTAACAAAGCTCAACCTGATTTAAATTGGGAAAATGAAAAAGTTAGAGAAGAAGTTAAGAAGATTTGTAAATATTATTTAGATTTAGGTGTTGATGGTTTTAGATGTGATGTTATTAATTTAATTAGTAAAGATCAGAATTTTAAAAATGGTCATAATAAATTAATCTTAGTTGGTAAAAAATATTTCATTAATGGGCCAAGATTACATGAATATTTACAAGAATTAAATAAAGATGTCTTATCTAATTATGATTGTATGACAGTTGGTGAAACAGTATTTACTAATTTAGAAGATATTAAATTATTAACTGATGAATCACGTAATGAATTATCAATGGTCTTTAATTTTGATCATACATCTGTTGATAATTATTTAGGCGTTAAATGGTTAATGAGACGCTTTAAATTAAAAAGATTAAAGAAAGTTCTTGATCATTATCAATATGGATTAAAAGATAGTGGTTGGTATTCGATTTTTTATGAAAATCATGATCAAAGAAGAAGTGTTGGTCGTTTTAATCTTAAGGAATCTAAAGCATTTTATACTACAAAGATGCTTGCGACTGCTTTCTATTTCTTAAAAGGGACCCCATATATTTATCAAGGGGAAGAAATTGGAATGACCAATTTAGATGTTGAATCGATTGATGAATTTATTGATGTAGAAACTGTTGATGTTATTAAGGTAATGAAGAAATTACCTCTAACAATGTCATATATTGAAAAATCAATAAAGAATGGTTCTCGTGATAATGCAAGAACGCCAATGCAATGGGATGATTCAACCTATGCTGGATTTTCTAATCATGAACCATGGCTTAGAGTAAATCATAATAAAGATGTTATCAATGTTAAAAATCAATTAAAAGATCAATCATCAACTCTTAATTATTTTAAAAAATTGATTAAAATTTATAAAGAATATCAAATTCTTAATCGTGAAGGTGTCTATAAAGATCTATTACCTAAATCAAATAGTCTATTCTGTTATGAAAGAAGATGTGGTAATGAATTATTATTAGTTCTTACTAATTTTAAAGATCATAAGGTAAAACATAAATTATTAAATAAATATCAAGGATTTAAACAAAAGATTTTATTAAATAATTATGATAATTTTGATAATAGTTATTTAGAACCTTATCAGGCTATTTTAATTTATTTATCTAAATAAAATAATAATAATCGTTAAGTATTACTTAACGATTATTTTTAGTTTTGTTACTTCTTGCTAACTATTTGAATAAATCAATTATTTTTGATATAATAAATATAAGGGTAATATTATGGATTTTGAAAGAACTAATACAAAAATATCATTATTAGAAGATTATTATTCCCATTTTGATGAGGATTCGAGACTTAAAGGTCGTCATGGAATGGTTGAATATTTAACAAATCTTAAATATATTAATTATTATTTAAATAACAATCATGATCTAAAGATTATTGATATTGGCTGTGGAACTGGTGTATATTCCATTGAATTATTTAATCAAGGATATGATATTATAGCTTGTGATTTAGTTAAATATAATCTTGATATCTTGAATAAAAAAGAGCCAAGAATTAAAACCTATCAGGCTAATGCAACTAATCTAAAGATGTTTAAAGATAATAGCTTTGATGCAGCAATATTATTTGGACCAATCTATCATTTATTAAATGATGAAGATAAGATTAAAGTTTTGTCTGAAGCAAAACGGATTGTTAAAAATAATGGGATAATCTTTATTTCTTATTATATGAATGATTATGCGGTAATCAGCTATGGATTTATCAAAAAAAATATCCTTAAAGCTAAAATGGAAGGTCGTCTTGATGAAAATTATCATATTATTAATAAACAAGATGATCTTTTTAGTATGGTTAGATTAGATGATATCAATCGTTTTAACGAATTATTAGGCTTTGAAAGAATTAAAATTGCCGCAAGTGATGGAGCTAGTGATTATTTAAGAGTCGTTTTAAATAGCTTATCAGAAGAAGAATTTAAATGTTTTATTGATTATCATCAAGCTAATTGTGAAAGAATTGAATTATTAGGTTCATCTAGCCATTTACTAGATATTGTTAGAGTAAGAAAAGAGTAATATATGAAGAAAAAATATGATGTTGGTGGAATGAGCTGTGCAGCTTGTCAAGCACATGTTAATAAAGCTGTAGAAAAGCTAGATGGTGTTAATAGTGTAAATGTTAATCTATTAACTAATTCTATGGAAGTTGATTTTGATGAATTTAAATTAAAAGATCAAGATATCTTTAGAGCAGTTAAAAATGCCGGATATTCAGCTAGCCTTCCTAAAGAAAAAGAAATTAATCAAAAGAAAAAGACTGATAAAGATTTAATTAGTTTATTGGTATCAATTGTAATATTATTACTATTAATGTATGTATCAATGGGAAATATGATGTTTAATTGGTGGTTACCTTCATTCTTTGATCATCATCATAATCCATTAAATAATGCATTATTACAATTATTTTTTACAATTCCGATTATTATAATTTATTTTAAATTCTTTATTTCCGGCTTTTCAAAGCTCTTTAAAGGTCATCCTAATATGGATACTTTAATTGCGGTTGGATCGAGTGTATCATTAATCTATAGTATTTTCTGTATTATTAAGATTATGTTAGGTGATGCTAGTTATCATATGCATTTATATCTAGAATCTGCCGCAATGATTTTAGTATTTGTATCTATTGGTAAATATTTAGAAAAAATATCTAAGAAAAAAACGACTTCCGCTATTGAAAAATTAGTAAATCTTGCCCCTAAAACAGCAATTGTATTAAGAAATGATGAAGAAATTGAATTAAAGAGTGAAGAGATTCAATTAAATGATATCATAATTGTTAGAAAAGGTGATATGATTGCGGTTGATGGAATTATTGTTGAAGGTAGTGCATCAATCGATCAAGCAAATATTACAGGGGAATCTATACCTGTATTAAAAGAAATTGATGATGAAGTATATTCTTCAACTATTGTTACAGCTGGTTATTTAAAAATTAAAGCTACTAAAGTAGGAAAAGATACTTCTATTGAAACAATTATACGTTTAGTCGAAGAAGCATCTAATTCTAAAGCACCTATATCAAAGCTTGCAGATAAAATATCAGGTATCTTTGTTCCTATTATTTTAGGAATTGCACTAATAACCTTTATTGCAAATTTCTTATATTTAAAAATAGCTACGCCTAGTTGGTATAGTGGTGATATGTTTGAAACAAGCTTGAATTATGCGATAACTGTTGTAGTTATTGCCTGCCCTTGTGCCTTAGGTCTCGCGACACCGGTTGCGATAATGGTTGGAACCGGAAAAGGTGCGGAAAATGGTTTATTAATCAAAAATGCCGAAATTTTAGAAAAGGCACATGAAATAACTACTGTAGTTTTTGATAAAACTGGTACTATAACTTATGGAAAACCATTAGTAACGGATTTTATTAATTATAGTGATGATAATTTATATGATATTCTTTATGCATTTGAAGTATTAAGTGAACATCCACTAGCTTCAGCTATTGTAGATTATACGAAAACTAAAACTACTTCCGATTTAATTATTAATGATTATCAAGCTCATAATGGTAAAGGTATTAGTGGCTATATCAATCAAGATTTATATGAAATTGGTAATACTAAATTTAATGAAATAAATAAAGAATATCAAGAAATAATTGATAAATTAGCAAATGAAGGTAAGACTCCATTAATAATTTACAAGAATCATCAATTAATTGGGATTATTGCATGTAAAGATAAGGTTAAGAATACATCTGTTATTGCGGTAAAGAAATTAAAAGAATTAGGTTTAAAAGTTGTATTATTAACTGGTGATAATAAATTAACAGCTAATTTTATTGGTAATGAAATCGGTGTAGATGAAATCTATAGTGAAGTATTACCAACTGATAAACAAACAGTTATTAAAGGTTTAATGGATAAAGGTGAGAATGTCGCAATGGTTGGCGATGGTGTCAATGATGCTTTAGCTCTAACTACTGCTAATATTGGTATATCAATCGGTAATGGTAGTGATATTGCGATTGAATCAAGCGATATAATTCTTTTAAGAAATGATTTAATGGATGTTCTTAATGTAATTAAGCTTTCAAAAAGAATTATTAGAACGATTAAATTAGGATTATTCTGGGCCTTTTTCTATAATATAATTTGTGTTGGCTTATCATTAGGTATTTTATATTATATAACTAAGGGTAATTTTGTAATAAAACCAATGTATGGTTCTATCGCAATGAGCTTATCTAGTGTATCAGTTGTATTAAATGCATTAACAATTAATCTATTTAAAGTTCAAAGAATTGAAGAAGAAGGAGAAGATGAAATGTTTGGAAATAAAACAATGGTAATTGATGTTGATGGTATGATGTGTATGAACTGCGTTAAACATGTTGAAGAAGCATGCTTAAAAGTTAAAGGAGTAAAAAGTGCTCACGCATCACTAGAAAATAAGAATGTTGAAGTCAATTATAAAGGTAATGTAACTAAAGAAGCATTAATTAAATCAATTATAGATGCTGGATATCAAGCAGAATAAAATAATATGACATTATGGGAAACCATGATGTCATATATTATTTATGATTAGCATTTTTATTTGTTGCAAGAACATATTTTAAAATTAGAAAATATGGTATAATTTAATTTAGGAAGTGAAAGATTATGAAGAAATTAGAACAAGGATTATTTACTGGTGAGAGAGCATTATATGATATTCATGACACTTTAATTGTGGATTCTACTTTTGCTGATGGGGAATCACCACTTAAGGAATGCAGCGATTTAGTAGTTAATGGCTGTATTTTTAAATGGAAATATCCAATGTGGTATTCAGAAAATATTAAATGCATAGATACAACCTTACTTGATACTGCTCGTAGCGGTATATGGTATACTCATCATATTGAAATGGTAAATTGTAGTATTGAAGCACCAAAGACCTTTAGAAGAAGTAGCTATATCAAATTAGATAAATGCAGTATTATTAATGCTGAAGAAACATTATGGAATTGTGAAAATATTGAATTATCAAATATCGTTGCTAAAGGTAATTATTTCTGTTTAAATAGTAAAAATATTAAGATTGAAAATTTTGATTTAAATGGTAATTATGCCTTTGATGGTGCATCCAATATTGAAATTCGTAATGCTAGAATGTTATCTAAAGATTCTTTCTGGAATTGTGAAAATGTAGTAGTTTATGATTCCGTAATCATTGGTGAATATTTAGGCTGGAATTCAAAAAATATTACTTTTATTAATTGTACAATTGATTCAAATCAAGGTATGTGTTATATGGATAATATCAAAATGGTTAATTGTAAATTATTAAATACTGATCTTTGTTTTGAATTCTGTAATAATGTTGATGCAGATATCACTACTAAGATTGATTCAGTTAAAAATCCATATTCAGGAACTATTACCGCAAAATCGATTGGTGAATTAATTCTTGATGAAAAATATATTGATAAGAATAAAGTAAATATCAAGGTGAAAGAATAATGAAATATAATTTTGATAAGGAAGTTAATAGGCTTAATACTAATTCTTGTAAATGGAATGTAAAAGATAATGAACTGCCAATGTGGGTAGCTGATATGGACTTTGAAGTACTTCCCGAAATTAAAGAAGCTTTAATGAAGAAAGTAAATCAAGGCGTATATGGCTATGCTGATTATGATAATAGATATTTTGATGCATATAAATTATGGTGGAAGAAAAGATATAATACTAATCTTAAAACTGATTGGATGATCTTTTCTAATGGGGTTGTCGCAAGCTTATCTAGTATTGTAAGAAAGCTTACAACACCAGGAGAAAATGTCTTAATTCAATGTCCAGTTTATAATTGCTTTTTTACATCTATTGAAAACAATGGTAGGAAAATATTGTCAAATGATTTAGTATATAATAAAGCTGATAATAGCTATTCCATTGATTTTTCTGATTTGGAAAATAAATTAAAAAATAAACAGACCACTATGATGATTCTTTGTAATCCTCATAATCCAGTTGGTCATATTTTTACTAGAGATGAATTAATTAAAATCGGTAGAATGTGTAAAGAAAATCATGTTCAAATCGTTGTTGATGAAATTCATTGTGATTTTACTTTTAATGGTAAAACTTATGTTCCATATCTATCAATTACTGAATTATTAGATGATGCGATTGTCTTATTATCACCAAATAAGACCTTTAATATTGCGGGGTTACATGGATCGGTTGCGGTAGTGCCTAATGAGAATTTACGCCATAAGGTATGGAGAACTCTTAATACTGATGAAGTAGGAGAGCCTAATTATTTTGTCCAAGATGCACAAATTGCTGCTTATCAATATGGAGATAAGTGGGTAGATGAATTAGTTAATTATATTGGAAATAACCGTCAGTATTTCATTGATTATTTAAAGAATAATCTTCCCAATTTAAAAGTAGTAAAGAGTGACGCAACATATTTATTATGGATAGATATCAGCTATTATAGTAATAATAGTGATGAATTCTGTGATAAATTAAGAGAAGAAACCGGACTATTTATTAATAGTGGCTTACATTATGGAGAAAATGGTCGTAATTTTGTTCGTATTAATGTCGCAACTTCTTTAAAGAATGTTAAAGATGGACTTGAAAGGTTAAATAAATTTTTAAATGGAAAATAATCGTTTTAACCGCTTTATTAATTTAATAGGCAATGATAAGTTTAAAAAGTTAGGAAATAAAAAAGTATTAGTTGTCGGTATTGGCGGTGTAGGGGGAATGGCTGCCTATTCATTAGTTAGATCAGGTATCACAAATATTGATCTAATCGATCATGACAGAGTTGATATAACTAATATTAATCGTCAAGTAGTAGCTACTACTTCATCAATTGGAAAGAAAAAAGTAGAAGTTTTAAAAGAAATATTACTTGATATTAATCCTAATTTAAATATCAATATTTATGATTGCTTTTATGATGAGAATTGCAATATTGAATTAGGTAAATATGATTATGTCGTTGATGCTATCGATTCAGTTAAAAGTAAAATTTATTTAATTACTGAATGTGTTAAGAAAAATATCAAAATAATTTCTTCAATGGGAGCAGGAAATCGTCTAGATCCTACTAAAGTAGAAATTGTAGATATTTCAAAAACAGAAAATGATCCATTAGCTAAGATTGTTAGAAAGAAGTTAAGAGAAAATAATATCAATCATTTATTAGTTGCATTTAGTAAAGAAACGCCTAATAAAGTAACAAATGATAGTACTCCTGCTTCTTCAAGTTTTGTACCTAATAGCTTTGGTTTAGTCATAGCTTCAAGAATAATTAGAGATTTTTTGGAGGAATAAAATGAGTGAATGTAATCACGATTGTGCATCATGCGCATCAAATGGTAATTGTGGAAAACAAACAAGAGAGGATTTTTTAAAACCACAAAATGATTTATCCGATGTAAAGCATGTTATTGCGGTAATGAGTGGTAAAGGTGGAGTTGGTAAAAGCATGGTAACTTCCCTTATCGCAACATCATTAATGAAGAAAGGACATAAAGTTGGTATATTAGATGCTGATATTACGGGACCTTCAATTCCTAAAGCTTTTGGAGTGAATGAAAAACCAAGAGGAACAGAAACAGCTTTGTTTCCCGTAAAATCAAAGAAAGGTATTTCGATTATGTCATCTAATTTATTATTAGATGATGTAACTGATCCAATTATTTGGCGTGGACCAGTAATTGCGGGGGCAGTAGAACAGTTTTGGACTGATGTAGCTTGGGGGGATATTGATTATTTAATTGTTGATATGCCACCAGGAACTGGTGATGTTCCACTAACTACTTTCCAATCCCTTCCAGTAGAAGGAATAGTAATTGTTACTAGTCCTCAAGATTTAGTATCAATGATTGTTGAAAAAGCAGTAAAGATGGCTAATAAGATTGATATTAAAGTCTTATCAATTATTGAAAATATGAGTTATTTTGAATGTCCTAATTGTGGTGAAAAACATTATATCTTTGGTAAGAGCAATATTGATGAACTTGCTTATAGCTATGGGATTAATAGTGTTGATAAATTAAAAATCGATCCAACTTTAGCATCGCTTACTGATGAAGGATTGATTGAAGAATATGATGATTATAATCTTAATCAAACAATTAAGGAGATTGAAAAATTATAATTTAGGATGGTTGTAGAATAACTGCAACCTTTTTCTTATGCAATAATTAGTATTTTTTTAGAAAAAAATAGTATAATATATGAAAGATAAATTAGATAATTTTTCTAGATTTTACTTAGAAAATGTAGAAAATATCTTTTTCTTAACGTTTAATAAAAAGGAGGTGCCAAATGAATAATATTAATCCAACCATCAAATTAGAAAATGTATCAATGTATTATCATGATAAAGATAATGTTAATATTGGAATTAATAAGATCAATTTGTCCCTTTATAAGGGAGAATTTGTCATCATTACTGGTGAATCTGGCAGTGGTAAAACTACCCTTTTAAATGTTATTGGAGCATCTACGCCTTATCATGAAGGAGAAATCTATTATGATTTAGAACCATCTAGTCATTTTAGTGATGAAGAAAGAGAAACTTTTAGAAGAGAAAGAATCGGTTATATTTGTCAAAATTATAATTTAATTGATAGCTATACTCTACTTCAAAATGTCGTAGCATCAATGCTAATATCAGGCTTTACTGTAAAAGAAGCTAAAATAAAAGCTTTAGAATATTTAGATAAGGTTGGTTTAAAAGAATTAGCTCATAAAAAGGCATCGCAAATTTCAAGTGGACAAAAACAAAGACTTGGTATTGCAAGAGCTCTTGCTAAAGAAACCGATATTATTCTAGCTGATGAACCGACTGGTAATCTAGATACTGAAAATAGTATTGAAATTATTAAAATCTTAAAAGAACTATCTAAAGATCATTTAATTATTATGGTAACCCATAATATTGATGATGCTGTTCCTTACGCAACTCGTCTAGTTAAGCTTTCAGGTGGTCATATTATTCTTGATGAAGTAAAGGAAGAAAACTTCATTGATTGTTCAACTCCTGATCATTACAAATTAAATAATTATAAGATTGCTTTTACATTTAGTAATTTTAATCGTCTTGCTAAACCTAAGAGATCAATCCTTCTTGCATTATTCTTTTTAATTGTAAGTATTGGTATTTTTAGCTTAATTGGTACAATTATTATCAATATGGATGATACAACAACTAAAATTTATGATTATTCAGCCTTCTTGCATAAAGATATGACTAGATTATTAGTTCAAAGGGATGATTTAGCACCTATTACTGAAGAAGATTTAAATGCAATTAATAATCTTAAATACGTTGTTCAAACTGATAAATATGAT
>ONHH01000061.1 GCA_900317575.1 uncultured Bacillota bacterium
AAAAAGCTCATCGTGATGTATTTAATGTCCTACTTCAAATACTTGAAGATGGTCGTTTAACTGATTCACAAGGAAAAACTGTTAATTTCAAAAATACAGTAATTATTATGACATCAAATTTAGGTAGTGAATACTTATTGAGTGAAAGCGATGATGCTAAAGAAAAAGTAGAAAAATTAATTCATCAAAGCTTTAGACCAGAATTTATCAATCGTATTGATGAAATAGTAATGTTCAAGCCATTAAAACGTGATGTCCAAGTTAAAATTGTTGACAAGATGTTAAATGATTTGAAATTACAATTAGCTAAGAATAATATTAAAGTTAATTTTACTAAGAATATTAACTCTTATATTATTGATAATAGTTTTAATATTGAATTTGGTGCTCGTCCAATCAGAAGATTTATTCAAAAGAATATTGAAACTAAACTTGCTAAAGCAATCGTTGCAAGTGAAATTGAGCCATTCATAAATTATACTATCGACTATATCGATAATGATATCAAGATAATTCATTAAAAAAACACCCTTCGGGGTGTTTTTCTACTTTAAGTAGATATGTTTTTTATTTAGTGGAGTTAGAAATTTAATAGTAGGTTGTAATTATTAATAATAAATATTATAATTGCTATAGAAGAGGTGGAATATGAATCAAGATAAATTTAAAAAATTATACATGCCTAAATATTCTCGAGGAGAAGATATTTTTAATTATGTGTCACATATTGTTGCAGCGAGTTTAGGAATAATATCTTTAATTATGGGAATAATCTTTTTTATTAAAGGAAAGATTAACCTTTATGGATTAATTTCTATGATTATATTTAGTATTACCTGTGTTACAGTTTATACGATATCTTCAGTTTATCATGGCCTTCATTATCATTTAACATCAAGAAAAGTATTTCGAATTATTGATCATTGTGCTATTTATTTATTAGTTGCTGGTACTTATACACCAATTTGTGTGATTGGGCTGCATGAGAGCGTTTGGCAAATAATTATCTTGGTAATTGAGTGGTCAATTGCTGTAATTGGCATTTTGATGAATGCTATTGATCTTGAAAATAAATTAGTAAAAATCTTATCAATGATTTTATATATTATTGGTGGTTGGTTAATTATAATTTTTCCTGCAGCTATTAATCTAATTTCATTTATATCATTCTTATTTATTCTATTAGGAGGAATAACCTATACTTTAGGAGCAATCCTATATGGAATTGGAAGTAAGAAAAAATGGTTCCATTCTATCTTCCATATCTTTTGTTTATTTGGAACCTTACTTCAAATAATAGGAATTTTCTTATTATGTATTTAATAAAAAAAGAGCATATAGTTAGTAAAAAAGGAAAAAATAGTGTATAATATGTATGTTGCAAATATCTTTATGAAGCAACCGCTCAGAATAAGTATTTAAGCATATTGCAAAATCACACAATATCACTTTTATGGCGTGTCTTAATTTTTACGAGGAGGTGCAAAAGATGTACGCAATTTTTGTAGTAGGCGGTAAACAATATCGTGCTCAAGAAGGCGATGTTCTATTTGTTGAAAAACTAGAAGGTGCTGAAGGCGAAGAAGTAGTTTTCGATAAAGTATTACTAGCAGGTGACAAAGTAGGTCAACCTTATCTTGAAGGTGCTAAAGTAACTGGTACTATTGAAAAGCATGGACGTGGCAAAAAAATCGTTGTATTCAAATACAAATCAAAGAAGAACGAACGTAAAAAACAAGGTCATCGTCAAGCATTCACAAAAGTAAGTATCAAAGCTATTGAAGCATAATTGGTATTAAAAATGATCAAAATCAATATTGTCGAAAATGACAAAATTGTTTCATTGATTGAATTAAACGGACATGCAAATTATGCTAGTAGTGGTTCTGACATAGTTTGTAGTGGGGTAACTACCGCAACTTATACAACAATTAATTTACTTGATCGGCTTGATAAAACCTATTATCAATTAGAAGTAAAAGATCCTGATGGATATTTAAAATTAACAATTAATAATGATTTAGTAAAAGTTGCTGATCAAAAAACAGTAAAATTAATAATTGATAATTTAATCGATATGTATAAGATGTTGGAAGAAGACTATCCCAAAAATTTAAAAATTAATTATAGGAGGTTGCCATGATTAGATTTAATTTACAATTATTCGCATCTAAAAAAGGTGTAAGTTCTACTAAGAACGGACGTGACTCTGCTGGTCGTCGTTTAGGTGCTAAATTATCTGATGGTCAATTTGCTACTGCTGGTTCGATTATTTATCGTCAAAGAGGAACTAAAATTCATCCAGGAACTAATGTAGGTCTTGGTAAAGATGATACACTATTCTGTCTTATTGATGGATATGTTAAATATGAGACTAAAGCAAAGGGCGTTAAATACGTATCAGTATACCCAGCTGCTGCTTAATTGACAAATAGAAGTCGAGCACAATTTATGTGCTCTTTTTTTTGAGGTGAGAATATGTTTATAGATAGTGTCACATTACATTTAAAAGGTGGTAAAGGCGGCGATGGCTGCGTAGCCTTTTTAAGAGAAAAATATGTTGATAAGGGAGGACCATCTGGTGGCCATGGAGGTCGAGGCGGCAGCATCATCTTTGTTGGCGAATCGGGTCTTACTACCTTACTTGATTTAAGATATTTAAAAAAGATTGAAGCTGAAGATGGTCAAAAAGGAATGGATTCCAATATGTTTGGCCATAAAGGTGAAAATGTTTATGTAAAGGTACCTATTGGTACAACTGTAACTAATCTTGATACAGGTAAAGTAGTAGCAGATATTACCAAACATGGTCAAGAAATCGTTGTTGCTAAAGGTGGAAGAGGTGGCAAAGGCAATGCCGCTTTCGCAAGTTCAAAAAATACTACTCCACGATATGCTGAAAAAGGCATTGCTGGAGAAGAATATAATGCTCAATTAGATTTAAAAGTTTTAGCTGATGTCGGTTTAGTAGGTTTTCCTAGTGTTGGAAAATCTACTCTAATAAGTGTTGTTTCAGCCGCAAAGCCAAAAATTGCTGAATATCATTTTACAACCCTTGTCCCTAATTTAGGGGTTGTAGCGGTTGGTGATGGAAGAAGTTTTGTTATGGCTGATTTACCAGGTCTTATTGAAGGAGCATCCCTTGGAGCAGGACTTGGTTTACAATTCTTAAAACATATTGAAAGAACAAGAGTAATTGCTCATGTAATTGATATGAGTGGTTCTGAAGGTCGTAATCCAATTGAAGATTATGAAATCATTCGCAATGAATTAAAGAACTTTAATGAAGATATTTTAGATAGAAAAGAAATCGTAGTTGCAAATAAAATGGATGTAGAAGGATCAATTGAGAATTTAGAAAAATTTAAAGCTCATTATCCTAATCTAGAAATTGTTCCAATTTCCGCTTATACGAAATCGAACCTTGATATCTTATTATATAAACTTGCCGATTGCTTAGATGAGGCTAAAAAAGAAGATAAGTTTAAAATTGAAACTAGTGAAGTTGTTGAATATAATTTTGTTGAAGAAGGTCCTAAATTCACAATTACCATGGATGAAGCTGGATACTTTAATGTTGATGGTCCAGAAGTAAAGAAATTATTTGAAAGAACTGATTTCACTAATGAAGTAAGTATTCGTCAATTCGCTCGTGCTTTACGCCAATTAGGTGTTGAAGAAGAATTATTAAAACAAGGAGCAGAACCTGGCGAGACTATAATTATCTTAGGTTATGAATTTGAATTCATTGCATAAAGATAAAAAAAAGAGTATAATATAAGAGCATGATACTCCTAGAAGATCATAGCTAAATTAATAATATGGACCACGCTAAAAATCATATTAATTTAATTAAACGATATTTTAATAATGCGAGGAAAATAAAATGAAACAACGTATTATGATTCACAAAATGACCTTAATGGCTATTTTAAGTGCAATCATCATCTTAATGTCTTTTACACCATTAGGATATTTAAAAATAGGAACAGTAGAAATTACTTTTATTGTTGTTCCAGTTGCGATTGGCGCAATTTTAGTTGATCCATTTGGTGGATTATTCTTAGGTGGAATATTTGGTATAACAAGCTTTATCCAAGGTCTAACTGGAATGAGTCCATTTGGTGCAACTTTATTAAGTATTAATCCATTTTTCTTTTTCTTATTATGTATTCCTACAAGAATGCTAATGGGTTATTGTGCAGGATTAGTATTTAAAGTTTTAAAGAAACATTGTAAGCATGATATCATTGCTCATATTACCGCAAGTATATCTGCTTCATTATTTAATACAATCTTTTTTATGACTACATTATGTCTATGCTATTATAATACCGATTTTATTCAAGGTCTTGCAGATAGCTTAGGTGCATCTAATGTCTTCATGTTTATCATATTATTAGTATCTTTAAATGGTTTAATTGAAATAGGTGTTAACTTTATTATTGGTGCTACTGTTTCTAAAACTATTTATCTAATTTATTCAAAGAAGCATCCTCATTTTGAAGAAGAATTAGAAAAAGAAGAACCAAAGAAATTTATAAATAAACGTCGTACATTAGGAAGAATTCATAAAAATCATTCTAATTTCTAATATAAATAAAATAAGAAACATGTTCATTCTAGGTATAACATGTTTCTTTTTTTTAGCAAATGAGATTAATATTTACCTTATTTTATAAATTGGTTTTCTAAAAATCAATTTTTTTTATCAAATTATGATATAATTTAATGAATAGTATTATTTTATCGAGGATAAAAATATGTATGAAAAAATAGATAAATCAATCTATACACCAATGATTAGACAATATCTAGATATAAAAGAGAATTATCCTGACACTTTACTTTTCTATCGTGTTGGTGATTTCTATGAATTATTCTTTAATGACGCAATCGTTGGTAGTAAAGAATTAGAAATAGTCTTAACTGGTAAAGATGCAGGAACAACTGAAAGAGTACCAATGTGTGGTGTTCCTTTTCATGCGGTAGATAGTTATATTGAAAAATTATCCGAAAAAGGATATAAAGTTGCGATAGTAGAACAAACAGAAGATCCGGCTTTAGCTAAGAAATTAGTCAAAAGAGATGTTGTAAGAATTATTACTCCAGGTACTAATATTGATCAAAATTACCTTGATGATAAATCAAATAATTATATTGGCGCAATCGATAAAGTCGATAATGAATATGTTCTATGCTATACTGATATTTCTACTGGTAATAATAATATTTGTACCTTTGGTCTTCATAATGATATTTTAATCAGTGAAATTAATAAATTAAATATTAAAGAAATCGTTACATCAAGTAGTTTTAATAAAACAATCACTACTCAACTTAAGAAGATTTATGGAGTATTAATTTCTATTAATGATAATCTTAAAATAGATTCTTATCTAGAATCAATTTATGAAAATATTGATCCTAAATATCATAATTCTTGTAAGAGATTAATATCTTATATTATTGATACACAAAAACGGGTATTAGTTCATTTACAACCTTTTGTCACTTATAATAGTAAAGATTATTTACGCCTTGATAATAATGCCGTAAGAAATTTAGAATTAGTTGAAAACATTCGTGGTTTTAAACATAAAAATAATCTCTTTACCATCCTTGATAAATGTTCAACAGCTATGGGGTCAAGATTTCTTAAAAAAAGTCTTTTATATCCTTTAGTTGATTTAAATAAGATTAATGAAAGATTAGATTTTATTACTGAATTAAATAACAATTATATCGCAAGCTATGAAATAAAGAAATTATTAGCTGAAGTATATGATTTGGAAAGAATAATTGGTCGTATCAGCTTTGGTGCTCCATCTCCTAAAGATTTAATTCAATTAAGAAAGAGTTTGGCCGTTTTACCAGAAATAAAGAAACAATTATTAAAAATTAAAAAACCAATCTCTTTAAAAATTGCTGATGAAATTAATCTCTTTACCGAATTACATGATGAACTTGAAAGAGCTATTCGTGATGATGCACCATATTTATTAAAAGATGGTGGTGTAATCAAAGAAGGTTATTCTGAGGAACTCGATGCAATTCATAATATTGGTTCATCTAATAAAGATTATTTAATGAATCTTGAAAGAAGAGAAAGAGAAAAAACCGGCATTAAAACGCTTAAGGTTGGTTATAATAGAGTCTTTGGCTATTATATTGAAGTAACTAAGAGCTATTTAGATCAAGTAAAAGATGAATTTGGTTATATTCGTAAACAAACAACATCTAATTCTGAACGTTATATCACTGAAGAATTAAAAGAAAGAGAATCATTAATTTTAAGAAGTGATGAAACTGCTTTAAAATTAGAATATGATTTATTTGAACAAATTCGCTTAAAATGTAAAGATAATATTGTTGATTTACAGAAATTAGCATCATTACTTTCATATGTAGATATGATGAATGCTTTATCGATTGTTGCTAAAGACAATAAATATGTTAGACCTATCTTTAGTCATTATGATGAATTAGAAATTAAAGATGGTAGACATCCAGTTATTGAAAAAGTAATGGAAAAAGAATTCATCCCTAATGATTTAATTCTTTATAATGATCAAAAGATTTTATTAATTACTGGACCTAATATGAGTGGTAAGAGTACTTATATGCGTCAAAATGCTTTAATAATCATTATGGCACAAATCGGTTCCTTTGTTCCAGCATCTTACGCAAAGCTTCCAATTTTTGATCAAATATTCACTAGAATTGGTTCAAGTGATGATATTGCTAGCGGTGAATCAACTTTTATGACTGAAATGATGGAGGTAAATGAAGCATTAAGAAATGCTACTCCAAGATCATTAATAATTCTTGATGAAGTTGGAAGAGGTACGGCAACTTATGATGGTATGGCTTTAGCTCACGCAATCATCGAATATATTCATGATGAAATCGGCGCTAAAACTTTCTTCTCAACTCATTATCATGAATTAACTAATCTTGATAAATCATTACCATCTTTAATTAATGTTCATGTAGAAGCTAATTCAGATAATTTTGATGAAACTGGTGAAATTATTTTCTTACATAAGGTACTACCTGGACCAACTGATAAGAGTTATGGTATTAATGTCGCATCACTCGCTAATATTCCTCTAGATGTAACTTTAAGAGCTCAAGATATCTTAAACAAATTATCTTCTAGTAAAGAATTTGATGAAGAATTATTATCAAAAAATAATTATGTTAAACCAGTTATTATTGATAAGCGCAATCCTAAAGAACAAGAAGTAATTAAAGAATTAAAAGAAGTTGATACGAATAATTTGAAGCCATTAGATGCTTTAGTATTAATAAATGAATTGAAAGAAAAATTAGGTGATGCTGATGAATAATTTACCAGTAATAAAAGAATTATCTAGTGATTTAATAAATCTAATTGCTGCTGGTGAAGTAATCGAACGCCCTAGTAGCGTTGTCAAAGAATTAGTTGAAAACGCAATTGATGCTGGTGCTACTTCAATTAAAATTGAAGTGATTGAATCAGGAATCAAAAAGATTACTGTTACTGATAATGGTGTTGGCATGACTAAAGATCAAATAAAGCTTGCGGTAAAACAACATACTACCAGTAAAATTAGTACTGAACAAGATTTATTTAATATTGATACTTTAGGCTTTAGAGGTGAAGCCCTTGCGTCAATCAATCAAATATCTTTGATGCAAATTGTTTCATCTACTAATGGCTTAGATGGCTATTATTACAATTATAAAGCTGCTAAGTTAATCGAAGAAGGTCCTTCGGCAATGGCGAAAGGAACAAAAATTACAGTTGAAAAAATCTTCTTCAATACTCCAGCTCGTTTCAGAAATTTAAGTAATCCTTATGTAGAATTATCACATATTACTTCATTAGTAGAAAAAATTGCTATGGCTAATCCGACTATTGCAATATCCCTTTCTAATAATGGAAATAATATTCTAAAAACTGATGGTGACAATAATATTTCAAATTTATTAGGAAAAATTTTTGGTGTTAATGTTGCTAAAAACATGGTTCCATTTAAGGCTGAGAATGAATTCTATAAAATTGAAGGTTTTACAAGTACTAATAATGTATTTAGATCAAATCGTAATTCCATTAATATTATTGTTAATGGACGAACAATTAGAAATCTTAAATTAATTTATGCAATTACTGATTCATATAAATCAATTATTCCAATCGGTAAATTCCCAATAACTGTTCTTAATATTTCTTGTAATCCTGATTTAATCGATGTTAATGTTCATCCTTCAAAATTAGAAATTAGATTTACAGATGAATCAAATTTAAAAGCATTAATTACTAGAACAATTGTTCATGCTATTCATGATATTTCCCTAACATATAATGTAAGAGATGAAGATTTAAATTTATTTTCTAAATCTAATGATGAAAAAATCGATTTTAAAGACGATGAAATTAAAAATGAAGATAATTACACACCTAAAACTCCTACAAAATCCTTAGATGAACTTTGGGAAGAATTTGATGTGAGCCCATCTAATAATTCAAATGATAATGAGATAAAAGAAATAGAAGAACCAGTATTAAAAGAAGAACCAACTATTAATTATCATCAAGAATCAATCGATATTACAAAAAAGAAATTCTCTGATTTAAGATATATTGGTCAATATCATCGTTTGTATTTAATCTTAGAAGATGATGACGATTTATATCTAATTGATCAACATGCAGCTATGGAAAGATGGATGTATGAAAGAATCTATGATGCTTTTGTTAATACTAAGAATGATTCATATGAATTATTAGTACCATTAAAGATTGAAATGCAGAGATCAGAAATTGCGTTAGTCAACAATAAATTAGATGAATTTTTAAATTTAGGATTAGAGATAGAGCCATTTGGTTCAACTACTCTATTAATAAGAAGAGTGCCAGTATGGGTTCCAAAAGATAATCCTGAAGATTTTGTTTACGATGTCATTTATAGTATTATTAGCGATAAAGAAATAAATAAAGCTATAATGTATGACCATCTTGCAAAACAACTTGCATGTAAAAAGAGTATTAAAGCAAAAATGCATATCTTAGATAGTGAAGTACAAGCTTTACTTAAAAATTTAGATTCTTGTAAAATGCCATATACATGTCCACATGGAAGACCAGTCTTAGTTAAAATATCTTCTTATGAAATGGAAAAGATGTTTAAAAGGGTAATCTAATGAATAAGATTGTTATAATAACAGGCCCTACAGCTGTTGGCAAAACAAAATGTGGATTAAAGATTGCGGAAGCATTTAATACTGATATTATAAATGGTGATGCATTTCAAATTTATAAGCATATGGATATTGGTACCGCAAAACCTACGATATCTGAATTAAAAATGATCAAACATCATTTAATAGATATTCTAGAACCTAGTGAAGAATTCAATGTCTATAAATATCAAAATCTTGTACGTAATTTAATTATAGAAATGCTTAAAAATCATAAATTACCTTTAATAGTTGGTGGTAGCTCTTTATATTTAGAAAGTATTTTTCTTGATTATAAATTCAATGAAGAAAAGAAGAATAATCAATTTGAAGAAAAATATAATCATTTATCAAATGAAGAATTACATGAGTTATTAAAATCAAAAGATTTAGATTTAGCAAATAATATTCATCCAAATAATCGTAAAAGAATCTTACGCTATTTAGAAAAAATTGAAAATGGATTAGAATTTGATAATCATAAAAGTGATAAAATTTATGATGCGTTAGTCATTTATTTAAATGATGATCGTGATATCTTGTATCAAAGAATCAATCAAAGAGTTGATCAGATGATGGAAGATGGATTATTAGATGAAGTAAGAAAATTAGATCGTACAACCATTAGTAAAACTGCAAAACAAGCTATTGGCTATAAAGAATTATTTATGTATTTGGATGGTAAATATAGTTTAGAAGAAGCAGTTGATAAAATTAAACAGTCATCCCGCAATTACGCAAAGCGACAAATGACTTGGTTTAGAAATAAAGATTATATCAAAGAGGTTATGATTAATCCCAATGATTTTAATTCAACAATTGAAGAAATAAAATCATTAATTGAAAATTTTATTAAATAAAGCCGATTTTGAGCGTTTGAGTAAATTTTTATTGATAAATACTCACCTCAATTTCTTTAAAATGACTTTTTTATCGATTGGAGATAATTATGAGTAATATAATGGGAATTCAAAATTATAAGATAGATGGTGCTTTACTTTATAAATTAGTAAATATTTATAAATTAATTGGTACTAATAATTTTATATCTGAAAGCTTTGCAGCTAAAGATTCTTATATTCAAAAAGAATGTATTGAAAAAAGTTGCATATTATTAAATAATATGTTTAATTTTTGTAGTGCGATTGATCGCTCTCGTTTAGTTATTACTAAAGATTCAAAGCCTAAAAATTATCAGGAGCAATCATTATATAATTTGAAGCAAGTTCTAATCGATATTTTTAATAAAGCAAAAGAGCCTCAATCAATTCTTAATCCAATGGATTTTGTTGATTATCTTAAAAAGATTTATGGTAAACAAATTAAAATTTCGACTAATGAATATTCAATAAATAATCCAAATAAGAAATCTGTTCGTTATTTGTTTATTAAATTATGTGATGAATATAATGAAGTAATTCAAAAAAAGAATTATGAATCGTTAATCATTTCCTTTGTTTTCTTAATGGAATTATATAATTTAAAACCATTTGAAGAACAAAATGAATTAGCATTTATTTTAATATTCTATTATTTAATGCTGAAATGTGAAATAGCTCCATATAAATATTTATCACTTGTAGAAATATATAAAGATAATAAAGAACAATTATTAGATTTAATTAATAATGGTAGTGTTAATTATGATACCGGAGTTCTTTATTTTAATGATTTTGTTGAATATAATTTAAAATTAATTGAACAAAATTATAAAAAATTAAATAAGATCTTAGCTGAAATTAAACAAGAAAATCGTGCATTCAAACATGATAATATTTCAAAAACAATAATGGAACTCTTACCTAATATCTTCACAAAAGAAGAAGTCAAAAAATATCATCCGGATGCGTCAGATTCAACGATTGTGAGAGCTTTAAATGCATTAAAGGATAAAAAATATATTACACCGCTTGGAACGGGTCGATCTGCTAAATGGCAAAAGCTAATCGATATAAACGATCCTCGTTATTTATTTGGAGATAATTATGATCAAGACTAATTATCATACGCATAATAAATTATGTAAACATGCGGTTGGAAATATTGAAGATTATGTCCTTAAAGCAATCGAACTCAATTATTCTGAACTTGGCTTAACTGATCATATGCCAATGATTGAAGAAATTGAAAGTCAAGTTAATACGCGCCGAATGTCATTTGATGAATATTATAATCAATACCTACCTGAGATGGATGATGTTATTAAAAAATATTCATCAAAAATTAAAATCTATCGTGGTCTAGAAGTTGAATATCTTGAAGCAATGCTTGATAAAATAAATATGTTTCATGATCAATTAGATTATTTAATCCTTGGACAGCATTATATCTATTATGATAATCAATATATTTCTGTTTACAGTAATCTAAAAGAAGAACATCTTAAATGTTATGAATCAACTGTTATTAAGGCGATGAAATCTGGTCTATTTAAGATTCTTGCTCATCCTGATTTATATTTATGGTCAGTTAGAGTATGGAATGATACTTGTGAAGAAATTGCATTAAATATTATTAAAGCCGCAATTGAATGTGATGTCGTATTAGAAATCAATGCTAACGGAATTAGAAACTGCATTATTCGCGATAAATTTACTACTCACTGTGAAAATGGTAATATCGTAAGATATTATTCATATCCTAATTATTACTTCTTTAAGCTTGCTAAAGATCTTGGTGCAAAAATTATAGTTAATGAAGATGTTCATGATCCATTATTCCTATCAGATTCTGCGACAAAAGAAGCATTTAAACTAGCAAAAGAACTAAAAATTGATTTGGTAAAAAGAATTAATTTTGAAAAATAAGTCCTAAAATAGGGCTTTTTTTGTTATTTATTATTAAAAATGAAATCTTAATCACAATATTAATATTCTTTTAAAATATGCTAAATTTAAGGATATTTAGTATTTTTTATCTATTTTAAGCTAATAAATATTGTAAAATAAACCCTAAATAAGCTGAATTTTAGATTTTTATGTTTTGGTGATTATTTAATCAATTAAACTGATAAATATTAATAATTAAGATGCATAAAGCTTTAATGAGATATTATAGTTAATATTTGGCGTTTTATAGCAATCGAATAATTAAATGTGGATAATTAATCATCTGAATTTATTTAAAACGCCATATTTTAATTCT